>PUNI01000447.1 GCA_003551745.1 Paracoccaceae bacterium
CCATTCGTTTTCCACGAACCAGGTAATGAACCAGTACATCGGGTGGATCGCGCCCCAGATGGCGAGGCCGAGATAGGTCAGGCGCAGGGGGCTCATGGGCGGGCTCCGGCTGGATACGATGGGGCAGCTTAGTCCGACGTGGCGCCGCGGCCAGCGTGAGGCGGGTTCAGAGCCGGCCGGTGACGCCGATGCGCGCCTCGCCGGTGACGCTCACCCCCGGCGAGGGCGCGGGTGATGGCGCCTGCGGCGGGCCCTCGACGCCGCATCCGGCCAGGGCCAGCAGGGTCGCTGCCGCAATCCAGCGTCCGGGGCGATCAAGGCATGTTGGGTGCCGGGGTGCCGTCATGTCAGCCTCCTGCCGCCGCGGCGGCCTCGTCCATCCGAAAACCCGCGCCGAAGCCGGCGGGCTCCTGATTCTGCAGATCTGCCGTGCAGGAGGCGAGGAGCAGCAGAAGCCCCTTTGCCAGCACGAGCACACCGATGAGGATGAGCAGGGTCCTCATCCCAGACGCTCCTTCCACAGCGCGATCTGCGCGCGCACCCGCTCGGGGGCGGTGCCGCCGAAGCTCGTGCGGCTGGCCACCGAGTTGCGGACGCCGAGGACGTCGAACACCTCGGCCGTGATTGCGGGATGCACCGCGCGCATCTCCTCCAGCGAGAGGTCCGGCAGGTCACAGCCCTTGCCCTCGGCAAGCCGGACCAGGCTGCCGGTGACATGATGGGCGTCGCGGAACGGCAGGCCCGCGGCGCGCACCAGCCAGTCCGCGAGATCGGTCGCGGTGGAGAAACCGGCCGCCGCCGCGGCCTCCAGCGCCGGCCGGTTCGCGGTCATGTCGCGCACCATGCCCGCCATGGCGGCAAGGCCGAGCAGCAGCGTGTCGGCGGCGTCGAACACCTGCTCCTTGTCCTCCTGCATGTCCTTGGAATAGGCGAGCGGCAGCCCCTTCATCACCGTGAACAGCGCCACGGTGGCGCCGAGGATGCGGCCGAGCTTGGCGCGCAGAAGTTCCGCCGCATCGGGGTTCTTCTTCTGCGGCATGATCGAGGAGCCAGTGGAAAAGCGGTCCGACAGCGTCACGAAGCGGAACTGCGCCGAGGACCAGATCACGATTTCCTCGGCCAGCCGCGACAGATGCATCGCGCAGATGGCGGCGGCGGACAGGAACTCCAGCGCGAAGTCGCGGTCGCTGACGGCATCGAGCGAGTTGGCCATGGGCCGGTCGAAACCCAGCTCGCGCGCCGTCATCTCGCGATCTATGGGAAAGGAGGTGCCGGCCAGTGCCGCCGCGCCAAGCGGGCACTCGTTGAGGCGCACCCGGGCGTCGCGGAGCCGCCCGGCATCGCGGGCGAACATCTCGACATAGGCGAGCATGTGATGGCCCCAGGTCACCGGCTGGGCGGTCTGCAGATGGGTGAAGCCGGGCATCACCCAGTCGGCCCCCGCCTCCGCCTGGGCCAGCAGGGCCCGCTGCAAAGCAGCCACCCCGTCGAGCGCCTCGTCGATGCGCGCGCGCACCCAAAGCCGGAAGTCGGTCGCCACCTGGTCGTTGCGCGAGCGGGCGGTGTGCAGCCGTCCGGCCGGCTCGCCCACCAGCTCCTTCAGCCGCGCCTCCACATTCATGTGGATGTCCTCGAGGGCGGTGGAGAACTCGAACCGCCCCCCCTCGATCTCTGACAACACCGTGAGCAGGGCTTCGCGTAACGCCGCGGCATCGCTATCCGACAGGATACCCGTGGCCGCCAGCATCGCCGCATGGGCGCGCGAGCCGGCGATGTCCTGGGCGGCGAGGCGGCGGTCGAAGCCGATGGAAGCGTTGATCGCCTCCATGATCGCATCCGGTCCGGCGGCGAAGCGGCCGCCCCACATGCTGTTGGAGGTGCTGTCGTCCATGTTCCCGCTGATCCTGCGCCGTGCCGTCGCGCGCCTTGCCGTCGTCTTCGTCTACACGGCCGCCATGCTGGCTGCAAACCCGGCTGTCGCGGCCGATCCGGCGACGCTGGCGGCGCTGCGCGAGGGCGACATGCGCAAGCTGGTCGTCCATGACACGCCCCGCCCGGTGCCCGAGGCCGTGTTTCTCGATGCAGACGACGGCGCGCACGCGCTCGAAGCCTGGCGGGGACGCCATGTGCTGCTGAACTTCTGGGCCACCTGGTGCCCGCCCTGCCGTCACGAGATGCCGGGGCTCGACCGGATCGAGGCGGAGATGGGCGGCGCGGAATTCGCCGTTGTCCCGGTGGCGACCGGACGCAACCCGCTGCCGGCGATCCGGCGCTTCTATGACGAGGCGGGGCTCGCGCATCTGCCCGTGCTGCGCGACCCGGACCAGAGCCTTGCCCGGCAGATGGGGGTGTTCGGTCTGCCGGTCACGGTGGTGCTCGATCCGGAGGGGCGCGAGATCGCCAGGCTGACCGGCGACGCGGAATGGGACAGCCCGGAGGCACGCCGCTGGCTGCAGGCCCTTCTGGGCGAGTGAGCGCCGGACCGCACATCCGCAAGTCGCTCAAATTGGAACGAACTGCGAAAATTAACCTCTTCGAAACGGGATCCGCCCCATCAAGGCAGCGTGAGGTGGCAAAGGAGAGGGCGATGACACGAGCGGATCGCGGCACCCGCCCCTCCAACGGCGCCCGGCAGCAAGAGACCTCTGCCACCGAGAGCTGTGCGCTTCTGTCGACCGTGCGGCAGGCGGTGGAAACGGGGGCGCTGACCCTTGCCTTCCAGCCCGTGATGCAGGCTGCCAGCCCCGACCGGCCGGCCTTCCACGAAGGCCTGATCCGGGTGCTGGATCCGTCGGGCCGCGTGCTTCCGGCCGCCATGTTCATCAACGCAGTCGAGGGGCTCGACCTCGGCCGACAGATCGATTGCCGCGCCCTCGAACTCGGGCTCAAGGCGTTGCAGAACGATCCTGCCCTGCGGCTGGCCATCAACATCTCGCCGCGCAGCATCGGCCATGTCGACTGGATGCGCACGCTGGAGGCGGGCCTCGCCGGCTGCGACACCGTTGCCGAACGCCTGATCCTCGAGATCACCGAGAGCGCCGCGATGGGGTGTCCCGAGGCGGTGACATCCTTCATGCGCTGCCTGCAGCGACGCGGCGTTGCCTTCGCGCTCGATGATTTCGGCGCCGGGGTCACCTCGTTTCGCTACCTGCGCCAGTTCCGGTTCGATATCGTCAAGATCGACGGGCAATTCATCCGGGGCATTGCCGGAGACCGCGACAGCCGCGTTCTGGTCGCCGCGCTCGTCTCGATCGCGCGCCATTTCGACATGGTGACCGTGGCGGAACGGGTGGAAACAGCCGCCGATGCGGCGGTCTGTTCGGAACTGGGGGTGTCCTGCCTGCAGGGCTATCACTTCGGCGCTCCCGCATTGAACCCCGAGTGGATCGGCCCCCTGCGTCTGAGCGCCTGACCGCAAGAGACGGACGACCGATACCTGCGCGCAGGGCCGCACCGGCAGGCCCCGACAGCCGCGGCCCCGCTGCGTTGCACACGTTGAAATCCCCCCACACGGCCTTTACAGCTTGAGCGGAAAGGACGCCGGCCGGCCGCGGCCTGACCGACGGCGCCGCGGAGACCGCAACCACGGGGCCCCCGTCAGCGCCCCCGAGCAGGAGAGGACGTTTCCATGACGAATGTTGTGATCGTATCTGCGGCGCGCACGGCCGTTGGGAGCTTCAACGGCGGTTTTGCCGGCACGCCCGCCCACGATCTCGGCGCAACGGTGCTCAGGGCATTGGTGGCGCGCGCCGGGATCGAGCCCGGCGAGGTGTCGGAAACCATCCTCGGGCAGGTGCTCTCGGCCGGGCAGGGGCAGAACCCGGCCCGTCAGGCGCATGTCTCTGCCGGGCTGCCGATCGAGTCGGCAGCCTGGGGCATCAACCAGGTCTGCGGATCCGGCCTGCGCGCGGTCGCCCTCGGCGCGCAGCACATCCAGCTGGGCGATGCCGCCATCGTCGCGGCCGGCGGACAGGAGAACATGAGCCTCAGCCCGCATGTCTCGCATCTGCGGGCCGGTCACAAGATGGGCGATGTGAAGTTCATCGACAGCATGATCCGCGACGGGCTCTGGGACGCCTTCAACGGCTATCACATGGGCAATACCGCCGAGAACGTCGCCGAGAAGTGGCAGATCGGCCGCGAACAGCAGGACGAGTTTGCCGTGGCCAGCCAGAACAAGGCCGAAGCCGCCCAGAAGGCCGGAAAGTTCGCCGACGAGATCGTGCCGTTCACGGTCAAGACGCGCAAGGGCGAGATCACGGTCGATCAGGACGAGTACATCCGCCACGGCGCGACCCTCGAGGGCATGGCCAAGCTGCGCCCGGCCTTCGTCAAGGATGGCACGGTCACCGCCGGCAACGCCTCGGGCATCAACGACGGCGCCGCCGGCGTGCTGCTGATGACGGCCGAGGAAGCGGAGCGGCGCGGGCTGGAGCCGATGGCGCGGATCGCGAGCTACGCCACCGCCGGCCTCGACCCCGCGATCATGGGCATGGGGCCCGTGCATGCCAGCCGCAAGGCGCTGGAGAAGGCCGGCTGGAAGCCCGCCGACCTCGACCTGATCGAGGCCAACGAGGCATTTGCGGCCCAGGCCTGCGCGGTGAACAAGGACATGGGCTGGGACACCGAGAAGGTGAACGTCAACGGCGGCGCCATCGCCATAGGTCACCCGATCGGCGCCTCGGGCGCGCGGATCCTGAACACGCTGCTCTACGAGATGAAGCGGCGCGACGCCCGCAAGGGCCTCGCCACGCTCTGCATCGGCGGGGGCATGGGCGTGGCCATGTGCCTCGAACGCTGAGTCGGGCACCCTGGCGCAATATTGTTGCGCGGGGCTCGCCCCTCGCGTAGCACCATGACCGCAAGGCCCAGAAAGGGGAGGAACCATGGGACGAGTGGCACTGGTCACCGGCGGCTCGCGCGGCATCGGCGCGGCGATTTCGGTGGCGCTGAAGGACGCCGGTTTCACGGTGGCGGCCAGCTATGGCGGCAACGATGCCGCGGCCGAGAAGTTCACCGGCGAGACCGGCATCAAGACCTACAAATGGTCGGTGGCCGACTATGACGCCTGCGTCGAGGGGGCGAAGAAGGTCGAGGGCGATCTCGGCCCGATCGAGGTGGTGGTGGCCAATGCCGGCATCACCCGCGACGCGCCCTTTCACAAGATGACGCGCGAGCAGTGGCAGGAGGTGATCGACACCAACCTCACCGGAGTGTTCAACACCATCCATCCGATCTGGCCGGGGATGCGCGAGCGCAAGTTCGGCCGCGTGGTGGTGATCAGCTCGGTCAACGGCCAGAAGGGCCAGTTCGCGCAGGCGAACTACGCCGCCACCAAGGCCGGAGACCTCGGCATCGTGCGCAGCCTCGCCCAGGAAGGCGCGCGCTATGGCATCACCGCAAATGCGGTCTGCCCGGGTTACATCGCCACCGAGATGGTCATGGCGGTACCAGAGAAGGTGCGCGAGGCGATCATCGCGCAGATCCCCGCGGGCCGGCTCGGCGAACCCGAGGAGATCGCGCGCTGCGTGGCCTTCCTCGTGTCCGACGAGGCCGGATTCATCACCGGCTCGACCATTTCCGCGAACGGCGGGCAGTACTTCACCTGACGGTCGCGGCAACGCGGATGGGGGCGGCTCCGGGGAGCCGGCCCCTTTCACAAGGACCGGTCATGGAGCGTGGCCAGGCAACGGCAATCGGCTTCGGAGCGGTGCTGCTCTGGTCACTTCTGGCGCTCTTCACCGTGGGCTCGGCACCGGTGCCACCGCTCCTGCTCAACGCGCTCTGCTTTGCGCTGGGGGGCACACTGGGGCTTGTCTGGTCGGCGGCGCGGGGCACGCTGGGGCGGATTGCCGAGGTGCCGCTCGGCGTCTTCGCCTTCGGCACCGCGGGGCTCTTCGGCTATCACTTCTTCTACTTCTCCGCCCTGCGCCTCGCGCCACCGGCGGAGGCCGGGCTGATCGCCTATCTCTGGCCGCTACTGATCGTGCTGTTCTCGGGGCTTCTGCCCGGCGAGCGCCTGCGGGCGGGGCATGTGCTGGGCGCGCTGGTTGCCTTCGCGGGCGCGGCGCTGATCCTCACCGCGGGCACGCGCGATCCGACCGCAGCGCCCTGGGCGGGCTATGGCTTTGCGGCCCTCTGCGCGCTGACGTGGTCCGGCTATTCGGTGCTGTCGCGCCGCCTCGGTGAGATTCCGACCGAGGCGGTGGCCGTGTTCTGCCTGGTTTCCGCCGCGCTGTCGGGGCTCGCGCACGGGTTCGTCGAGACCACGGCCTGGCCCGTGGGCGCTCTGGGCTGGCTGTCGGTCATCGCGCTGGGAATGGGCCCGGTGGGGCTCGCCTTCTATCTCTGGGACGTGGGCGTGAAGCGCGGCGACATCCAGTTGCTCGGTGTCACCTCCTATGCGGCGCCGCTTCTGTCGACGCTGGCCCTTATCCTGGCCGGCTTCGCCGAGCCGACCCTCACCCTCGCGCTGGCGGCGCTCCTGATCGCCGGCGGGGCGGCGCTCGCCGCCCGCGCCAGCCGCCGGGCTCCGGCGGCTATTGTGCCGAAAGACGGTGGATTTCCTCCTTGAGTCGCAGCTTCTGCTTCTTCAGGTCGGCGATGGTCAGCGCGTCGGTGGCCGGGTTCCGCTGCGCTTCCTCGACCTGATCGGACAGGGCCTGATGCTTGCGCCGGAGTTCCTGAAGATGCGAAGTCAATGACATGGTCGTCCTCCTGACTGGATGTGACAGTTCAGTGCACCACAAATCGCGCCGTCTGTCACGCGCATCCCGGCGCCGTTTCAGATTCGTGAGAAGGCTTAACGCGGCCGGGCGAGTTGCGGGCGCGCTGCCCTTGGCCTAAGCCTGACGCCAGACGCGGGAGGGGGCATGACGCATCTGTGGGTCCGGGCCGAGGAACGGGCGAACGAGGAGCGGGTCGGCCTGATGCCGGAGGGCGCCGCCGCGCTGATCCGCGCCGGTCTGCAGGTCACCGTGGAGGAAAGTCCGCAGCGGGCGATCCCCCTCGCCGGCTACGCCGCGGCGGGCTGCGCCGTCGCACCCGCCGGAAGCTGGCGCGCGGCCCCGCGCGAGGCCATCGTCTTCGGCCTGAAGGAACTGCCCGAAGACGGCACGCCGCTGGTGCACCGCCACATCATGTTCGGGCATGCCTTCAAGGGCCAGCCCGCCGGGCGGCTGTTGCTGGAACGCTTCCGGCGCGGTGGCGGGGCGCTCTATGACCTCGAATACCTGGTCGATGACAGCGGGCGCCGCGTCGCCGCCTTCGGCTACTGGGCCGGCTATGCCGGTGCCGCGGTGGCACTGAAGTGCTGGACGGCACAGATGCGGGGCGGGATCTGCGGTCCGCTGGCGCGTTATCCCGGGCGCCCGGCGCTGCTCGATGACCTGCGGGGCGAGTTCGCCGCGCAGGGGCCGTGCCCGGAGGTCCTTGTCATCGGGGCCATGGGCCGCGTCGGCACCGGCGCGGGCGACCTCTGCGATGCGCTGGGGCTGACCGTCACCCGCTGGGACATGGCCGAGACCGCCCATGGCGGCCCGTTCCCAGAGGTGCTTGATCACGCCTTGTTTCTCAACTGCATCCTCGCCGGGCCCGGCTGCCCGGTGTTCGTGCCGGCCAATGCCGCGGCCGCGCCGCGCCGTCTGCGGGTGATCGGCGACATCGCCTGTGACCCGACGTCGGACTTCTCGCCGATCAAGGTCTACGACCGGGTCACCGACTGGGCCGCGCCGGCGCTGCGGGTGCATGAGGCCCCGCCGCTCGACGTCACCGCCATCGACAACCTGCCCTCGCTCCTGCCGGTGGAGGCCTCGCGGGATTTCGCCGCCCAGCTACTGCCCCATCTGGCGACCCTCGAGCGGATCGACACGGGCGTCTGGGCCCGTGCCCGGGCCGAGTTCGACCGCCATCTCGCCACGGAGGCCCGCGCATGACGATCCACTGGTGCGGCACCGGCCTGTCGGCGATCCCGGGTCTGCGGCGCCTGATCGCGGCCGACCATCCGGTCACGGTCTGGAACCGGACGGTGGCCAGGGCGGAGGCTGCCGTCGGCGATGTCGCAGGCGATATCCGGGCCTTCGATCCCGATGCGCTGCAGGCCGCGCTGGCGCCGGGCGATGTGGTCGTCTCCATGCTGCCGGCCGACCGCCATGTGGATCTCGCCACCCGTGCCATCGGCAAGGGCGCGCATTTCGTCTCCTCCTCCTACATCGCCCCCGAGATGCAGGGGCTTGACGCGGCGGCCCGCGCGGCGGGGGTGGCCGTGGTGGGCGAGGTCGGGCTCGACCCCGGCATCGATCACCTGATGGCCCACGATCTTGTCGCCGACTATCGCGTGACGGGCGGGCACACCGCCGACACCGCGCTCAGCTTCACCTCCTACTGTGGCGGCTTCCCGAAGCGGCCCAACGCGTTCCGCTACAAGTTCAGCTGGTCGCCGCTGGGCGTCCTGAAGGCGCTGCGCGCGCCCTCGCGGTCGATCCGGGAGTTCGAGGTCTGGGACGTGGACAGGCCCTGGCACGCCATCGAAGGTTTCGACGCCCCCCTGCCGGCGCCGGAGCGCTTCGAGGTCTATCCCAACCGCGACAGCCTGCCGTTCCGGGACGCCTACGGCTTCGACCCGGCCTGGCGGGTGCGCCAGTTCGTGCGGGGCACCCTGCGGCTCGATGGCTGGTCGCAGGCCTGGGCGCCCGTCTTCGCCGAGATCGAGGGGCTGGAGGGCCCGGCGGGCGAGGCGCGGCTGGCGGAGATGGCCGAGGGCTTCTGGCGCGCCCATGCCTATGACGACGGCGAGGCGGACCGGGTGGTGCTCTTCGTGGCGCTGAAGGCCGAAAGCGACGGCGCGACGGTCTGGCACCGCTCCTGGGCGCTGGATGCCACGGGCGACGCGCGCGGCAGCGCGATGGCGCGGCTGGTCTCGCACCCGGTCGCCCTCGCGGCAGAGGCGGCTGGGGAGGGACGGCTGACGCCGGGCGTCCAGCCTGCGCCGCAGGCGCCGGCGATGGTTCGCGACTGGTTGGCGGATGTCGGCAACCACGCCCAGCATCTCGCGCGGATCGATCACCTCGCCTAGCAGTCCACCGAAAACCCCTGTCTGGGGCCCGTTGAGGGGTTTTCGGTGGTTTGTCAGAGCTCGATCGGCACCAGCACATCGGGTTCGATCACCTTCACGTCGGGCAGGCCCGCGACCAGGGCCTCGGCCGACTGCTCCAGAAGATCGAAGGTCTTGTAGTGGCAGGGGATCACCATGTCGAAGTCGAAGAACTTCCGCGCCGCGTAGGCCGCGCGCGCCATGTCCATGGTGAAATGCCCACCGGCGCAGAGCAGGCCGATATCGGGCCTGTGCAGCTCCGCCAGCACGGCCATGTCTGCCATCACGTCGGTGTCGCCCGAGAAATAGATGGTATGACCGTCGGCCGCGATCATGAACCCCGCCTCGGCGCCGGCATAGACCGGCCCGGCCGGCCCGCCCATCGACGAGGAATGCACCGCGTTCACCATCGTCACCCGGGCGTCGCCCGCAGCCACCGTGCCGCCCTTGTTGAAGCCCACCGTCTCGACCTTCTCGGTCTCGGCCCAGAAGCTCATCAGGTCGTAGATGCCGAGGATCGGGGCGCCGGTCTCCCTGGCGATGGCGACCGCGTCGCCGGCATGGTCGCCGTGGCCGTGGCTGACGAGCACATGCGTGGCCCGGTCGATGGCCTCGGCGCGGCGTGCCTCGGGAAACATCGGGTTGCCGGTCAGCCAGGGATCGACCAGAAGCACCGCTTCGGCGGTCTCGATGCGAAAGCCGGAGTGTCCGAGCCAGGTGATTCTCATCTGTGCCTCCCTACATTGCGTGGCGAGCGTGCCTATCGGAACGGTGTGACAGTGCCATGGACCTGACGGCCCAGACCATAGCCTATTGCGAGCGTACGGATTTCTCTTACTGGGCGGAACCGGTCAACGCGGTGACCAACGCCTCCTTCCTGATCGCGGCGGCGATCATGGCGTGGCGCCTGCGCGGTGCAAGCCTGCCGCTGGCCTGGGCGCTGGTGGTCACGCTCACGGCCATCGGTATCGGATCCTTCCTGTGGCACACACATGCCACCGGCTGGGCCGGACTTGCCGACGTGCTGCCCATCCTGATCTTCATCCTGATCTACATCTTCGCCGCGACGCGGGATTACCTGGGCGCGCGCTGGTGGCTCGCGGCCCTGGCCGTGGTGGGCTTCTTTCCCTACGCCTTCCTCGTCGGCGGAGCGATCGGATTGGCGATCCCCGGCGCCGGCGCCAATGCCGCCTATGCCTCGGTTGCGCTTCTGATCCTGACCTATGCCGCGATCCTGCGGGGCCGTGCGCCGGAAACTGCGCGCGGGCTGGCCATCGGGGCCGGGGTTCTCGCCGTCTCGCTGACCTTCCGCGCGCTCGACGGCCCGCTGTGCGACATCATCCCGGTGGGCACGCATTTCATGTGGCACATCCTCAACGGGATCATGCTGGGCTGGATGATCGAGGTCTACCGCCGGCATCTCACCGGGCGCCGCGCGCCCCCCGTCACGGCCGACGCAGGCTGAGCGGCGCCCGGCCGGCAGCTTGCATTCGGGTCCGGCCGGCGTTATCTCCGCGCCCTGCCCCGCCGGTGCTGGCGCGGCGGCTCAATTGGGTGCCCGGCCCCCGCGGCTGCGCGGCGCCGCGACCAGCGGAGACGCGGAATGTCCTGGACCGACGAACGGGTGGAGACCCTCAAGCGCATGTGGGCCGAAGGCCAGTCGGCCTCGCAGATCGCCAAGGAACTGGGCGGCGTTACCCGCAACGCGGTGATCGGCAAGGTGCATCGTCTGGGCCTCTCGAACCGCAATGGCAACAGTGCGGGCAGCGTGCGAACCGATGCCGAGCCGGAGGCGATGCCGGCCGCCGAG
>PUNI01000588.1 GCA_003551745.1 Paracoccaceae bacterium
AATGCCTGTCGGCGTGAGGGGGATTGCCGTCGGCGACCAGCGAGGCGCTCGGGTCATCGCGAGCCCCGACTTGTCGGGGCGTGGCGATCTCTGATGAGGGCCTGCGGTGTTTCGAGATTGCTGCGCTTCGCTCGCAACGACTTCGTCGGATTGCTTCGCCGTCCCGACCCGTCGGGACTCCCCGCAATGACAGGTGGGAAATCCCGGCACCCTCGCAACCGCACACTAAGCCTCGTCGTATCCCTTAAGCTAATCGGTTACGATTGCCTCTCATCTCCGGGTGCGCATCAGCTTTGCTACGCCGATGAATCCCAGGATAAAGCCCATCGTCGATGAGAGGGCCGCGAAAAAATTGAGCGCCAGGGTCGACTCCAGCACCCCGAGGACCATCAAGAACGGCAGGACGGCCCCCAATAGGAGAAGGACAAGGGCCACGATTATCAGGCTATATGGATTCTGCATCTCAACTCACCCTCCAGATTCGTCCCCAATCTTACATTTTGTTGAGCCTCCGGGCAAATCCGGCTTTGACAACACCGCCGCCGGGCTGTGTCATTACGCAGAGACCGGAGACGGCTACCGCCGATCGCACCAGGACACGCAACAACAGGGTAGGACCACGGCGGTGTACCCGCGGTCCGTCCCGATCACCGCCGACCGCGCATATTCTGCGATATGCCTACCAAACCGGTCATAAGGCCGGCAGATGAGGACCCGGCCGCTACGAAATTCAGAAACAGGGTCGACTCAAGCACCTCGATGACCATCAGCACCGGCAGGATAACGCCAATGAGCATCAGGACACCCGCCAGTATCACTAGCCTGAACTTATTTTCGATATTGCAGTCCCCTCCGCAGACCCCGCGGCAATTGTACATCCCACCGAATGAACCCACAAGTGGGCTGTAACAATCCGGTTGACGGAGTCCGGACCTGAGAATCCGGGTCCGTGACGCTAGCCTTCGAATGCGTCCTGCACGACGATGCACCCGCGCATTTCGAAACCCCTTGGGACGCCAGGCACCGGGTATCGGGGAGGATCAGCCATCCGGGACCCGTCGTCTGCCATTGTCCGCCGATCATGGAGGCGCCCACCTCCGCAAATCACCTGCGGCTGCGCATGTGCTCCGCTATGCCGATGAACCCCAGGATGAGACCGGCAGTCGCACAGACGAACGCTACCGAGTTGAGCCAGAAGCTGGGTCTCAGCTGTTCTGTAAACATCAGAAAGGAGAGAACCGCGGCCGCGACCAGCAACACGCAGGCAACGATGATGAGCTTCGATGATACTCGCATTCTGTAGTCTCTCTCATCCCCCCGCGACGTAGTTATCTGCGGTAGATGCTCCTGTTGCGGGTAACTGAACAACCGGTCCCTGCCGCAATACGGGCTACAGGCTCCTTATGGCATCTCCGCTTTTCGTGGGGCAATGAAACCGGGCTCTGCCGGTCGTTACTCCGTGCCCGGCGAACCGTTGTCTTTGTAGAGCCAGCACTCAACGAAATGGCCGGGGATCGGTTCGAACTCCGGTGGTTCATCCACATCACATAGGCCTTCGATTATGTGGGGGCACCGTGGATGGAAACGGCAGCCGCTGGGGGGATGAATGAGGCTGGGCGGCTCCCCGGCGGGAATGTCTCTCATTTGTGCCACGTTTTCGGGTTCGGGGTCCGGTATGGCTCTAAGCAGTACCTGTGTGTAAGGGTGAAGCGTGTTATGCACGATCTCCTTACACTCCGCCTTTTCAACCAGCTTCCCGGCATACATAACGAAGGCACGCTCCGAGAAATAGCGTACAGAGGACAGGTCATGGGTAATATAGATCACGCCCAGTTGATGGGTCTTCTGAATCCTACTCATAAGCTCGAGGATCTCCACCCGTACGGAGGCGTCGAGCATAGATACCGGCTCATCGGCGGCAATCAACATGGGGTGCAGAAGCAGGGCTCTGGCAACCACCACTCGCTGCTGCTGACCTCCGGAGAGCATGTGGGGAAACTTGGGCAGGAACTCATCGACGGGGATCAACCTCACCTCCTCCAGCGATTCACGGATCCTTTGCTCGCGCTCCGCCTTGTTCACCTTGTTGATGATCAACGGTTCCATCAGAATGCGGCGGATGTTCATAAACGGGGCAAGCGCCCCATATGGGTCCTGCTGGACAAAACCGGTCTGCCACCGCAGCCAGGTCAGATCTCTTTCCATCTGTCCCCTGTCGCCGTTGAGCCTTCTTCCCGCGAAGAACATCTCTCCCCCTGTGGGCCGTGCCAATCCCAGGATCGTACGCAGGAGAGTCGTCTTCCCTGACCCGCTCTCACCCACGATGGTCACCGCCTCGCCGCGCTTGAGGTCGAAACTAACCCCGTCCACTGCCCGTACAAAGCCGACACTGATAAACCCCCAGCGCTTGAGCTCAAACCAGGTGCGCAAGTCCTTGACCGCGAGCAGAGTCCTGTCCTCAGTCTCCTCAACCATCAAGGATGGCATCGTCTTTGTCTTCATCTGGTTACCCCTTCTCATATAGCCAGCACCTCACAGTCTCATCTCCATGCACGAAGAGGGGTGGATCCTCTGCACAGCGCTCGAATCGCTTGTGGCAACGTTCAGCGAACCGGCAGCCGGCGGGCGGGTCAAACAGGCTCGGAGGCTGCCCCGGGATGAAGTCCAGCCGCTTGTCCTCGCGAAGGGTAGGCACGCTGGCCATGAGCTTCTCAGCGTAAGGATGGAGGGGTTCGCGATAGAACCGCTCGGCCTTGCTGTGCTCAACGATTTGTCCGGCGTACATACAGACGACCTCATCCGCCAACTCGCTGGAGGTGGCGATGTCGTGCGTGATGAGCATGAAGCTCTGGCCCAGCTCATGCTTGATCTTCTTGAGCGCGTTCATGATACCGGCCTGGGTAAGCACATCCAGCGCCGAAGTCGGCTCATCGAGGATGACAAGGGACGGGCTGGTTATCAGGGCCATGGCGATGATTACACGCTGGCGCATCCCGCCGGAGAGCTCGAAAGCATACCGGTTCATAAAATCCTGCGGCACGCCTACGACGCGAAATACGTCCCGGGCCCTGTCGTACGCCTCCTGCTTACCTGTCTTGTGGTTCAGCAACAATGGTTCAGCCACCTGAAACCCCACCTTAAGGACGGGGTTGAGGGCATTCATGGCGGCCTGCGAGACCATAGAGATCTCCCTCCACCGCACCTCCCTGCGGAAGCGCTCGTCGCTGAATTTCATAATGTCCCTGCCATCCAGGAACACCCGGCCCCTGTATGTCTCGACGTTCCGCGGCAAGAGCCTCAGGATGGCCCGGGCCAGCGAAGTCTTGCCACAACCGGATTCCCCGAGGAGGGCAACGGTCCGCCCCCGGCCGAGCTCAAAGCTCGCGTCCGCCACCGCCTGCACCACACCGTAGCTGGCGCGGAAATAGAGGAATAGCTCCTCGACCTTGAGAATAGGACCGTCACCCCGTGTCAGGTCCTCTACCGTGTCAGTCGCCAGCTGGGCTCCTCGGCTGGTGCTTCTTGTCACACTGTCCTCAATTTCGGATTCACCACCCGATCAAGGGCAAAACCGACCATTGCGAAACCGAAGCCAATAAACATGAGCAGCAGCGCCGGTTGGAGTATCCAGTAGTAGTGTCCCGTGATCAGGGCCCGTGTATTGTAGGCATCGTTCAACACCTTGCCCCAGGTGGGAAGGACGGGGTCCCCCAATCCCAGCACCGCGAGTGTGGCCTCCAGGAACACGAAACTGGGGATTATAATGACAAACTGGGGAAGGAGTATGGGCATCATACGCGGCAGGAGATAGCGGAAGATGATGCGGAAGTTTCCCGCTCCGTAGGCCTGGCTCGCCTCTATGTATGGTAATTCCTTGGACTGGAGGAACATAGCCCGGTACACCTTGTAGGAGGCACTGAACACATTCAGCGCTATTACAATTCCCAGTATCCTGTATATGCTCGGATCGTAAAGATGCGCGACCATGATCAGGACGGCCAGGTTGGGCAGGATCATGGTCAGCTCGGTGGCCTTTTGGAAGGCACCGTCGAGCTTACCGCCGAACCAGGTGCCGATGCCGGCAAGGATGAAGGTGCTGACCTGCGCGCCAACCGCGGCCACGATCCCGAACATGAGTCCGATCGGCGCCCCCCAGAGCAGGGCCACACTGATGTCCCGCCGCCGGTGGTCGGTGCCGGCCCAACCGTGCACCTCGCCATAGACCCGCAATCTGATCTCTGACACCGAATCCCCCTCCGCCATCTCCGCCTGCACTATCAGCTCGTACCTACCCTGCATGGGCCCCCGGTCACGGTCGGTGATGTCCCTGGCAAACAGGCCCACGCGGGGAGACAGTGTGGGAGCCCTTTCCTCGGGGCGAGCCATATGTCCCAGCACCCGGCTTAGCTCACCGTCCTGGGATATATAGTAGACGGGGAAGCTATCTCTGTGCAGTATCTCCCGCGCCGGATGCAGCGCGATCACCTCCCCGTCCGGCTTCCTCCAGCTCACGGATACCAGTGGGCGCTGTGTCTCGTACGTCCACCTGTGCACCAGTGCGAGCTCGGTGGGGAAGCGATCATAGTGATACTCGAACGGGACTAGGATCTCGACCAGTTTCATTCCGTCGCCGATCGGCTCCTCGGTGACGATCACACCTTCATCCTCAAGGGTTACAATGAAGGTCCGCGACAGTCTATCGCTAGTGAACCAATCATACCATACCGGACCTGCGCGGTTCGGATTCTCGATGTGAACCTCGCCCGGTCGCCACAGTCGAATCGCCTCGCTATAGGGAATGGCAATCACCGTGTAGATAGAGACGATCACAAAGATGGCCATGATAATCATCCCTGCAATCGCGGTCGGATAGCGGCGTAACTCCTTCAGGGCCTTCATTTCTGACCTCCACCGATGCTTACACGCACCCGCGGGTCGAGCGCGGCATAAGTGAACTCAAGCAGGAACACCGATACCGCCAGCAGGTAACCGTAGATCACCACCACACCCACGATGACGGGCGTGTCGAAGTTCGTCAAGGCAGTGAAGAACGCCTGACCTATCCCGGGCCAGCGGAACACACTCTCCAGGACGATCATGCCCATCCAAACGGTGATGATCATGAGCACGAAACTCGTGATGATGGGCGGCAGGGTGGGGCGTAAGATATACCGCCTCTCGATCTCCCGGTCGGAAAGCCCCTTCGCCTTGGCCAGTTCCACGTATTCTTCGCTGGAGTAGATGAGGAAGAACGTGCGCGAGCTGTAGATGCTTGAGAAGACGGTGCCTATCACTATGGCCCCCACGGGCAGGATCATGTGTTTGGCCACGCTCAGGGCGTGTTCCAGGCTGCCTGATTCCAGCCCTGGGGCTGCCATCCGTCCCCAGGGCAGGATTTGCAGGACGGCGGCAAAGATCAGGAGAAGGAATATCCCATAAAACCAGCCCGGCGCCGCCGAGGTGGGGGCAAGGGCGATAATAGCCCGGTCCAGGCGGCTCCCATACCGTCGAGAAAGGACAAGAGCCATGAACAACCCCACGACAAACACGATGAGCTCGGCGGTCCCGATCAGAAGCAGCGTCGGCGGCAGGCGCTCGAGCAGGATCCGCGACACTTGCCGCGAACCATAGTCGCTCCGCATATACTCCGCGCGTCCGAGGTTCAGGCTCAGCGCGTTTGACAAGTACATCACACTGCGGACGGGGAACGGCCGATGAAGCCCGGCCCGTATAATCGCCCGCTCCTGCATGTCCTGAAGCCGCCTGTGGTACTCGTCGGGAGGCAGCGGGTCCTCCTGCTGCATCGCCTCCAGCTTGATCTGTTCCTCGAACATGATCTGGCTCTTGCGAACCTCGTCCAGAGCGCCGCCCCAGTTGGCGATCACTATAGTAAGGTACACCGCCAAGACCAGGGTCAGACCCAGGGAGACCGCCCTCACCAGTGCATACTTTCCCAGCCTATTGACGATCTCTTTCATTACCGGGCTAACCTCCTGTTGAACTCCCGTTGCAGTAGTCTATGGTGTGCTCCCAGTATTGTTGGCGATAATATAGCAGCCCCCCTGCGGGCTGTCAAATTCTGCCCGCAACTATTCCACGGGTTCCCCGACACGCCCGCAATGCGAACTGCCTTGAACCTTGAATCAGCGCCGGCTCCCGCGCTGCACAGAGGTCGGGGCCACCTCCAGACCTCCTGGATTCGTCCGCCCGTAGTCCTGGTGTCCGCCCGGGAGCAATCACTACCAGGGCCATAATAGGGGACCGCTGCCGCCGAAGCGGCAGCGGTCCCTGCCAGGTTCATCTACCTGACACGTCGAACTCAGTCGGCTAGGGTCGCGTAGTCGAACATCCAGATGACACGGCCGCCAAACGCCGCTGAGGGCCGGAGTTCGCAACCGAGCGCCTCCATCTCCTCCTGGATGATCTCGGCGGCCCTCGCCAGATCGAAGGAGTACTCCTCCTCGAGGGGTCCGACGATGGCGTCATAGTAGCGCGCGTGGTCGGGGAAGACGGTGCCGAGCGCGGTCCACTTGGGAGCTCCCAGACCGCCCAGGTCCTCACCGACATAGAGCGGACGGTTGAGCAGGTAGTTCATCGCCTCGCGAATTCTGGGCATGGCGAACGGGTTTATCGCGCCTCCGAACTCCTCGGGGAAGAACGGCTCCAGGGTCTCGGGGTCTCTGTAGGGGTTGAAAGTGATCTCACGGTATGAACCGAAGTTATACACACCGAACAGATCAGCCTCGATTTCCTCCACGAGAATCGGGTCGGTGACGGGGTGGGCGAAGATGTCGATGGTACCCAGCTTGAGCTTCTCCACCGCGTCAGCGTGTGCGGCTTCCCTGGTGATCTCCACCCTGTCCACCCAGGCACCCTGGTTCTCCACGCCGGGGGTTGGTGCCGGGTCAAGGAAGCGGAACCACTTGTACCCGTCGTCGGGGTAGTCCTCGAACTTGGTCAGGATCTGGAATTCCTCGATCGGGTTCAGGTCGGTCAGGGCGTTGGCAATTATATACGGACCGTTGCCTACCCAGAAGTGGTTCCTGGTGGTGTAGAAGGTGTTCAGGTTGGACCAGCGGGCAGCTATCTCCGCGTCGAGGTTCAGCCCTGCGGCGCCGTAGACGGCCGCGATAGTGTCGTAGTAGGGCATGAAGTCCTCAGCCGTGCACCAGGCCAGTTCGCTCTCGAGTATGGTGAGCGGTGGCCCCTTTGTGTAGTCCATCTGCTCGACAGGCGGGTCAGCCTCGCCGGCCTTGTCGTCGGACCAGGCCATCCGCATGTCTCCGGTGGACCCATAGCCGACCGCCTCGGTGGCCCAGCCCAGGGCAACCTTGTGCCAGAAGCCGGTCCAGCCGTAGGTGCCGTACTGCGGGAACCAGTGGCGGGTGGTGAACAACTCGAGATCGAGGTACCAGGTGTTGTGCCAGGTGTCGATGGTCAAGGGGTCGAGAGACACGATCTCCACGCCCTTGAAGACACCCAGTAAGCTCTCAACAGGATCCTTCTCGGATCTGTCGAATACGGGGCTGGCCTCCTTGCCGCGGTCGAACGTCATGATCATGGACATGAGGAAGTCGGCCGGGGAGATGGTGCTGCCGTCGTGCAGAGGCCTGTCCCAGAGCTCGTCCTCGTATACGACGCGCGTCAGCGTCGCGGCAGTGCGGTCCCAATCCGGCTCGGCCGCCTCTCTCTCTGCCACCGTGATCCACTGCTCGTTCTCAGCATCCCAGTCGGCCCAGGCATCGTCGGGGGGTACCAACACTTCGTCGGTAGCGGGCACCTGGTTCAATGTGAGCCCGTCGCCCCACTCTGCCGAAGGAATAGTCTGGCCTATCGGGAGATCCTGGTCGGCCCAGACCGTAGCGGACGAGAGCCGCTGTGGCCAGTACAGGCCACCGGTTGGGCCCTCGGTCGGGTCGGCCATAACGGCCGAATCGCCCAGGGCACGGCGGGTGACCCACATGTCGTAGCTCCAGGACGAGCCTTCCACCGGGTTCCAGGGCTCAATGAAGAGGTCGGGTAGCTCGACCCTCACTACAGTGTCGCCGTCGGGCGCTATGGGCGTCAGATCGTCGTGGAAGTGTACCGTGTGCACCCAGCCCGGGTCACCGATGCCCCCGGCGACATTAGCCGCTACACGGACATCCGGCCTCATCGGGCTGATACCGGCGACGTCACAGACCCAGATGCGGGGCGAGAACTTCATCCCTTCCCACAGCACGGTCTCGAACAGAGCCTCTCGCTCCTCCATGGTCGAGAAGTCCCTGAACCTGAGCTTCCTCGATGCCTCATTCAGCTCGGGGAACTCCTCCAGCAGGTCTTCATAGATCACCCAGGGCCCCCACGTCATGATACGGTGGGTGTACATCTGGTCGAAGATGCCTCCCTGGTCACGCGGGATCTCGGGCGAAATCCAGCCGCCGGTGTACATGTGGGCTCTACCCTCTCTCGGATGCGTTCCGCCCCAATAGGGCCACAGTCCGGGCGAGTCGCCGTAGATGCGCTCCACCGCGAAGCCTGACCGCGTCTCCGCATCGTGTAGCCCTTCAAGCTTGTCCGCTATCCGGTCTCCGGACTCGGGCCACGGCGCAAGGTTATCGCGGATGGCCATTCTGAGGACGACCGGCTGCCAGTCTTCCTCCACCGGGAGGGGGTCAGGACAACCGGTGGCCAGGAGCGCCACGATGGCTATTGCTGCCACCAAAGGCAGTAAAAGTTTTCTTGCCATCTTTCTTTGTCTACCTCCTAATCGTATTTGCTAGCTTCCCAATCTTCTCATCGCCAATCACGGTTATCTATCGAATACCACCACCTCCTTTCGTCCGTATTGTGATAGCTGCTCCGGTTACGGCCGCCCCCCGAGTCTGACCGGACAGGAGAGATCACGCCGCCAACCGGCCAACTACACACGCGGTTCTCCTTTCGCTTTCGCCCGTTCAGCAACAACTGCCGCTCCAGAAGGCCGGACCGCTCCCGCCTGTGCAGGGTAACGATGAATATACTGACCCAATCGCCGCTGGAGCATCCAACCCTCCGGCAAAAGCTGCCGGAAAACCTCGACCTGCTCACTAGGGTACCACACAAATGTTAAAATCCTGTTAATTTTGGCCGGTCGGCCGGAAAAATCGGTACGTCTGTACCAGAAATGATATGGCGTCGACGCCGGTCCTCGTCTCCCTCCAGTACGACGCTCTCCCGGGGCGCATGCGTAGATCGATCCCCGGTCCCGGTATCCGGACGACAGGTCAAGTATCAGAGTTATCCACCGCTTTTTGGGAAATCCGGAACCCCGGTTGCTTCTTCGTCTGTCCCTTGACATTTGTCACTGTTCAGAAGCCCGGAAACCCGAGCTACACAGGCTATACACCGCCCACTCTTCCCCGGGGAACCCGCCCTTAGATCTGGAGTACGCATTATGGAGAACCTCCGGTCCTTTGTCAAGAGGAGTGTGTTCCCATACGATGCAATACGGAACGTGCCCGCAGTCATCGCCGTTTGGCCTGTGGCGGCATCATCTGCTATAATCCGTACCAACAAGGCGGAGCTGCCGTGAAGGGGTGTGCAGAGCCCTGCCGGGGAGGCGAGAGGATATGCGTTCAAAGAGCAGGCATTCAAAGCGCAGGCCATGGAAGATGATAGGCGCCATAGCGGTGACGGTGGCCGCATCGGTCCTGGTTACCATGCTGGTCCTATCCACGCTCGCGGCGCCGGATAACGGAGCACCGCCGGGTGACCGGGTTCTGGCAACTGTTAACGGTGAAAAGATAACCGAAGCGGAGGTCTACCGGCTGCAGATAGACTACTACTGGACTCGCGGTAAAGACCTTGACGACGAGGATGCGCTGGAGATGCTGATAGTTCAGAAGGCGCTCAACCAGGAGGCCGAACTGGGAGGTCACAAACCGACGCCGACAGAAGCGGAACGCCGGCTCATGAGCGAGTTGGGTTGGACAGCACGTGAGATCGAGCAGCAGTTGGAAAGTGAGGGCATTTGTTACGAAGAGTTCCTGGAGAGCGTTCGCCTGGCAATGGCCGTTGATAATTTCCGGGCCGCCCTGTATGAGGAGATCGAGGTTACCGAGGAGGAAGCCCGGAAATTCTACGAGGAGATGAAGGAGGCGGGAGAAGAGCTCGAGCCATTTGAAGAGATAGAATCGCTTCTGATTGAGTTTCTGAAATACGAAGAGTTTCTGGCCGTGATCGGCGAGATCAGAGCCGAAGCTGACGTGGAATACAGGTAGCGCGGGTAGCAACGCGATGCGGCACCGGAGCGCTGCGGCGCATCGAAGGGGCCAGCCACAGGGCCTTGCCTGCCCGGGAAACTTGACAAATCGTGCCCGCCGGTTATAGTTGACGGCACCATGCGGAGCCGTTTCTGGGAGATAGACATCCTACGCACAGTCGCTATCGTGCTGATGGTGACGTACCACGCGGTCTACGTACCCTACTACCTGGGGATTCCAGGCACGGGCGATTTCTCGCGCTACGGGTTCTGGTGGTGGATGTCCATGGCCATCCCTACGCTGTTCATCTTCCTGGCCGGGCTTTCGCTCCCCATCAGCCAGACCAGGGCAAAGACCGTGTCCAGCTTCGTGCGCAGGGGCCTGAAGATACTGGGACTGGGTATGGCGATCACCGTTCTCACCTGGCTGGTTTCTCCGGACGGATACGTCCGGTTCGGCATACTCCACTTCTTCGGGATAGCGTTCATGATCGGGCATTTCTTCGTCCGGTTCCGGTTCCTGAACCTGGCGCTGGGGCTGGCCTTGTTGGCGGTAGGCTTCGTCTACCTGCGAGGCACTTCTTTCGATTTCCCCTGGCTGC
>PUNI01000607.1 GCA_003551745.1 Paracoccaceae bacterium
GATGGCCGGTGAAGCTGCGGCCGTCGAAGGGGAAGCCGACCCTGCGCGTGCGGTCGATCCGGCCCCTGCCCTCAACCCGCATCAGCCACCTCGCCCGCCGGCCGCGCCGAGAACACGCGATGCGTGACGGTGCAGCGCTCGACCACCAGCCAAGACCCGCAGCAGTCGTGATACCACAGATCGCGGGTGCGGCCGGCGGGGTTGTCGCGCAGATGCAGAAGCCGGTCCCAGGCCTCCGGCGGCGCGTCGGCAGCGGGCCTCTCCAGCGCCTCGGCGGCGCCGCGATAGGTGAACTCGCGCAGGTCGCGGGGGCCGCAGAGGGGACAGGGGATCCGCATGGGCGCTCAGTGCAGGTTGTGCTGGCTGCCGGTGCCTTCCTCGTCGAGGAGATGGCCGGTCGCGAAACGGTCGAGGCGGAAGCGGCGGGCGACCTCGTGGCTCTCCCCGGTCGCCATCAGATGGGCCAGGCACCAGCCCGAGGCGGGCACGGCCTTGAAACCGCCATAGTTCCAGCCGCAGTTGAGATAGAGCCCCTCGACGGGCGTGCGGTCGATGATGGGCGAGCCGTCCGGCGACATGTCCATGATCCCGCCCCAGGAGCGCAGGACGCGGGCCCGGCCGATCATCGGCATCAGCGTCATCGCCGCCTCCATCACATGCTCGGCCATCGGCAGGTTGCCCCGCGCGGCATAGGAGGCATAGAAGTCGATATCGCCGCCGAAGACGAGGCCGCCCTTGTCGGACTGGCTGATGTAGAAATGCCCCATGCCGAAGCTCACCACATGGTCGATGCAGGGCTTGAGTCCCTCGGTCACGAAGGCCTGCAGCACGTGGGATTCGATCGGCAAGGTGAGGCCGGCCATGGCGGCGACCTCGCTTGACCGGCCGGCCACCACGATTGCGACCTTTTTTGCGGCGATCTCGCCCAGGGAGGTGGTCACTGCTTTCGCTTTTCCGCCTTCCACGCGGATCCCGGTGACCTCGCAGTTCTCGATGATGTCGACGCCGAGGCGGCTCGCCGCGCGGGCATAGCCCCAGGCCACGGCGTCGTGCCGGGCGGTGCCGCCGCGGGGATGCAGCAGCCCGCCGTAGATCGGGAAGCGGACATTCTCGAAGTCGAGCCAGGGCAGATGCTCGCGGACGCCGTCCGGGTCGAGCAGGATCGCGTCGTCGCCCTGGTTTATCATCGCGTTGCCGCGCCGCGCGAAGGCGTCGCGCTGGCCATCGGAGTGGAACAGGTTGATGAGACCGCGCTGCGAGTGCATCACGTTGTAGTTCAGGGCGCTCTCCAGGCCCTCCCACAGTTTCAGCGAGTGCGAATAGAACTCCGAGTTGCCCGGCAGGAAATAGTTCGCGCGCACGATGGTCGTGTTGCGCCCGATGTTGCCGGAGCCGAGCCAGCCCTTCTCCAGAACGGCCACGCTCTTCACCCCATGGTTCCGGGCCAGGTAATAGGCGGTCGAGAGGCCGTGGCCGCCGCCGCCGATGACCACCATGTCATAGGCGTCCTTGGGCTCGGGCCGGTGCCAGGCGGGACGCCAGCCGCGGTTTCCGCGCAGGCCCTCGACCAGCACCCGCAATCCCGAATAGCGCATGTGCCCCCGCTTCCCTGTACCGCGCAGGAAAGCCGGTTTCGCCCGCCCAGGCAAGGGGACGGCCGCGCGCCTCCGACGCGGCCGGGCGCGGCGATTTGCCTCCGGGCCGGGACGGGCCGGTTGATATCGGCGGGCATCGGGCGCAGTTTGCTTTCAGGAGGCCCGACCATGTCCGTCGTCGACAACCCGCCCGTGTTCATCGCGCTGAACGCGACCCTGTTTCTGCTCGTCTATTTCATCCCCAGCTTCATCGCGCTGACCCGGCAGCGCGACCAGCGGCTGAAGATCTTTCTCGTGAACCTGCTGACCGGCTGGACGCTGGTGGGCTGGATGGCCGCCTTCATCTGGGCGGTCACGCTGCCGTGGGATTTCGGACTGCGGCGCGCCCCCGGTGTCCCGCGGCCGGCTCAGCCGGGCCCGCGGGATCCGCGCCGCTAGGCAAGGGCGGGCACCATCTGCGGGGGATCACAGGCCCTTGGCGCGATAGCTCGCGGCAACCCGTTCGATGGCGACGATGAAGGCGGCCGTGCGCAGGTCGTGCACGTCGTCCCGCCCGAGCCAGACCTCGCGCATCGACTGGTAGGCGATGCGCATCGTGTCGTCGAGGCCCGAGCGCACCAGCTCCAGTTCTCCCGCCCCCCGCAGGTAGCGGGACTTGAAGTCGGGCGAGAGCTCCCAGCCGAGGTTGCGGTCGGCCGACAGCCGTTCCAGCTCCTCGATCAGGAGCAGGTGGTGCGCCTCCTCGGCACGGCGCTGCAGGCGGCCGAAGCGGATGTGGCTGAGGTTCTTCACCCACTCGAAGTAGCTCACCGTCACCCCGCCCGCATTCGCATAGAGATCGGGAATGATGACCGTGCCCTTCTGCCGCAGCACCTCGTCGGCGCCGAAGGTGATCGGGCCGTTGGCGGCCTCGATGATCAGCGGCGCCTGCACGCGCTCGGCGTTCGACAGGTTGATGACGCCCTCCAGCGCCGCCGGGATCAGGATGGCGCATTCATGCTCGAGCAGCGCATCTCCGTCCTCGATGAACTCGCCGACGGGACAGCCGGCGATGCCGCCATGCCGACCGATCCAGTCGCGCACCGCCACGACGTCGAGCCCGGCCTCGTCGTGCACCGCGCCGTCGCGCTCGATGATGCCCACGATCTTGCAGCCATCCTCTTCGGCGAGGAACTTGGCCGCGTGGTAGCCCACGTTGCCCAGCCCCTGCACGATGACCTTCTTGCCGTCGAGCCCGGGTGACAGGCCGGTCTTCTTCACGTCCTCCGGATGGCGGAAGAACTCGCGCAGGGCGTATTGCACGCCGCGACCAGTCGCCTCGACCCGGCCGTGGATACCGCCGGAGTTGAGCGGCTTGCCGGTGACGCAGGCGCGGGCATTGATGTCGGTGGTGTTCATCCGCGCATAATGGTCGGCCATCCAAGCCATCTCGCGCTCCGACGTGCCCATGTCGGGCGCGGGCACGTTCTGGCTGGGGTTGATCAGGTCACGCTTGGCCAGTTCGTAGGTGAAGCGGCGGGTGATCTGTTCCAGCTCGTAAGGCTCCCATTCCCGCGGGTCTATGCAGAGGCCGCCCTTGGCGCCGCCGAAAGGCACTTCGACCAGCGCGCACTTGAAGGTCATCAGCGCCGCCAGCGCCTCCACCTCCTGCTGGTTCACCACCGGGGCATAACGAATGCCGCCCTTCACCGGCTCCATGTGCTCGGAGTGGTTGGAGCGGTAGCCCGTGAAGGTGTGGATATGGCCGCGCAGCCGCACGCCGAAACGGACGATGTAGGTGGCGTTGCAGACGCGGATCTTCTGCTCAAGCCCCGGGCTGAGATCCATCAACGCCGCGGCGCGGTTGAACATCAGATCGACGGACTCGCGGAAGCCGGGCTCTCTCGGGTCGGTGCTGTCGCGCATGCTGTCCTCCTCCCATCGCGGCGCGGCGCCACGCGACGCCGGCGCTTCGAGCACTGTGCCACCTTACCTGCGGCCAGCGAAACCGGGAATTCACCGCTGTCCCCACATCTTTTCCGTCATTCGGTCCCGGATCCGTCAAGATTTCCCGGGATCGTTCCGATTTGCAGCGGGGGCGCGCATGAGCGATCTGTCCGACAGCACCGCAGGCGCGGGGCCGGCCGCCGGGGCGGCCGGGCTGCGGCTGCGCAAGATCGGGGTTGCCGTCGGTTCGCTGCTGACCACGATCGTCCTGACCTTCGGCAAGCTGCTGATAGGCCTGCTGTCCGGGTCGCTCGCGCTGGTGGCCGACGCCCTGCAGGGGCTCGTCGACATCGTGATCACGGGCGTCACGCTCATTGTCGTCAGCGTGTCGGACCGCGGCGCCGATGCGCGCTGGACAGCCGGACGCCAGAAGACCGAGGCCATGGCGGCGATGGCGGAATGCGCCCTGCTGACCGTGATCGGGGTCTGCATCTGGTATCTCGCCCTGCAGAAGCTGATCTTCGGCACGGCGGAGGTCCGGGTCGAACCCTGGTACATCGTGGCGATCGCCGGCGCCGTGCTGGCCGACTGGTGGCGCGGCGTCGTGATCCGCCGCGCGGCGCGCGCCACCGGCAGCCTCGCGCTGGAAGCCAACGCCGCGCATTTCACCACCGACGCGCTGGCATCGGCGGCCGTGCTGCTTGGCCTTGCCTGCGCCGCGCTGGGGTTTGCGGCGGCCGATACGCTGGCCACCCTCGTGGTGGCGGGGCTGCTGTTCGTGACCGCCTGGCGGGTGGGTTCGCGCGGATGCGACATCCTGATGGAACGCGTCGATCCCGCCGCTGCCGAGCGTGTGCTGGCCGCGCTGGAGGCCGATCCGGCGGTTCTCGAGGTGACGACGCTGCGTATCTGCCCGCTGCCCGTCTCCCACCGGGTGGATGCGGCCGTGCGCGCCACCGTGGCCGACCTGGCGGCGCTGGCCGCGCTGCAGGACAGGCTCTCGGCCCGGGTACAACGGGTGATCCCGGCCGACGAGGTGCTCGTGGCGGTTCGCCCCGACCGGCCTGCCCATCCGAATCACCATCCGCCCGGGCCATCGAACGCATCCGGGGAGCAGGGTTAATTGTTCCGCAATGCGAGGCAGATACGCCGCAGCGGCCGGGGGTGTTTCCGCCTGGGGCCCGCGCGCCGGCTGTGCCGCAATTCTGCCGCAGATCCGCGTCTGTGTTCTGCCCTTGATGCGGAGGCCCGCCGTCCCGGTGCGCCGCCCCAGTTCGCCGTCCCAGTTCGAGGGGGTCGAGAGATGAAGCCGATCATGCCCGTCACCCGGCGCCGCCTGCGCCGCCGCGCCCTGTCGCTGCTGCGCCGCTGGATCGCGGATTTTCGCGCCGAGGAGCGCGGCTCGCTGACGCTCTTCGCGCTGTTCATGCTGATCATCCTGCTCATCGTCGGCGGCATGGCCGTGGATGTGCTGCGCTACGAGCACCAGCGGGTGCGCCTCCAGACAACCGCCGACCGCGCCGTTCTGGCCGCGGGCAGCCTGCGCCAGCCGCTCAACCCCTACGATGTGGTGGCGGAGTATTTCGAGAAGGAAGGGCTGCTCGACTACCTCGAAGGGGTGCATGTGCAGGAAGGCCTCAACTTCCGCGTGGTCAGCGTGCAGACGCAGGCCGTGGTGCCGGCCTTCTTCATGCGGCTCGTGGGCGTCAACAGCCTGACCGCGCAGGCGCTGAGCACGGCCGAGGAGCGCTACAGCAAGGTCGAGGTCGCGCTGGTCCTCGATCTGTCCAACTCGATGAACTCGTTCAACCGGATCGAGAACCTGCGGATCGCGGGCGAGGAATTCATCGACACGCTCTACCAGAACGCCGAGGACGGGCAGATCTCGGTCTCGGTGGTCAACTACACCGGACAGGTGAACCCCGGCGCCGAGCTTCTGCAGTATTACAACGTGACCGACCGTCAGCCCTTCTCGCATTGCGTGGAGTTCGGCGCGGCCGATTATCAGACGATGGCGCTGTCGACCTCGACCCAGCTGACCGGGGCCGGCCACTTCGATCCCTGGCACACCAGCCGCGCCCGCAACATGATCTTCTGCCCGTCGCCGCGGTTTCCGCAGTGGAACCCCGACGACCACACCCATCGCGAGAACATCGTGCTGTCCGGCGACCCGGCTTTCCTGCGCGGCTATCTCGCCGGCCTCTGGGCCGACGGCAACACCTCGATCGAGATCGGTCTGAAGTGGGGGGCGGCGATGCTCGACCCCGGCAGCCGGCCGATCATCGACGACTATATCGCCCGCGGCGCGGTCGATCCGGCCTTCTCTGGCCGGCCGCTCGACTATGACGACGAGGACTCGCTGAAGGTCGTCGTGCTGATGACGGATGGCGAGAACTTCGAGCAGTGGATCATCAACGACGCCTTCAAGACCGGGCAGTCGGACGTCTGGCACACCGTGTTCTTCGACCAGGTGCCGGCGCAGGTGCCTGTTCAGGGCACGGTCATGGACCTGCGCACGGAGGTCGACGCGATCCTGGATGGCACCATGACACCGTCCGCGCAGCAGAGGCATCGCTTCGAGACCCTGACCATCCCGATGAGCAATGGTCAGGGACTCGCTCCCACCCGGCCCAACCGCAACCTCGGCAGCGGCGGAAACTATCTGAACAACAACCGCGTCTACCTCTCGGTACGGCCCGGCAACAGCGGCAACTGGTATCTGCCCACGCCGACACAGACCAACCCGGGCAACAGCGGCAACTGGCGCGACTCGCCCTGGACGGACTCGTCCTCGCTGCCGGCCTCGGGCAGTTCCAGCGTGCCGTCGGCGACCAACTGCGAGCTTCACGAGGCAATCGACACCGGGCTCGCCTTCGATTTCTACCGCTGCGACGACCGCATCGCCTACCGCATGACCTACCCCTGGCTGTGGGATAATTTCCCGGTGCGCTGGGTAACCAATCGGCTCTACGGCCAGCCGGGCATCGCCCATGCCGGCACCATGAACAACCAGATCCTCAGCCGCCGCCCGGCCACCACCAAGAACGTGCACCTCAACACCATGTGCGACACCATCAAGGGCGAGGGTATCCCGATCTTCACCGTCGCCTTCGAGGCGCCGCCGGGCGGGGTGTCGGCGATGCAGAGCTGCGCCTCCTCGCTCAACCACTTCTACGACGTCGCCGGCACCGACATCAGCACCGCTTTCCGGGCCATCGCCGGCACGATCAACCGGCTCAGGCTGACGCAATGAGCGGCGTCACGCGACTGGCCGCGGCGCTGCGAAAGGCGTGGCGCCGCGAGGACGGGACGGCGACGATGGAATTCGTCATCGTCTTTCCCGTCGTCGTCATGACACTTCTGGTCGGGGTCGAGGCCGGGGTGATGATGACCCGGCAGGCAATGCTGGAACGGGCGCTGGACATCGCGATGCGCGACCTTCGCCTTGGGAGCATGGTGAACCCGACGCATGATCAGTTCAAGGATCGGCTATGCAGCAACACCGCCGGCATCAACCACTGCCGCGACAACCTGTTGCTGGAACTCACGCCGATCTCCACCGACGACTGGGCGCTGCCGGCCAACCCGCCCACCTGCGTCGACCGTGACGAAGAGATCGCTCCGGTCACCGAGTTCGTCGCCGGGGCCGGCAACCAGCTCATGCTCGTCCGCGCCTGCTTCGTGGTCGACCCGCTCTTTCCGACGACCGGCTGGGGGCTGCAACTGCCGCTGGATGCGAGCGGCGGCTTCCAGATGGTGTCGGCCTCGACCTTCGTGAACGAGCCGCGGTGAGGGAGACACCGATGTACCCGCCATTCGTGCGCCTGCTGACAGCCCTCGACCGGTTCCGCCGCGACAGCCGCGGCACCATCACGACCGAGGCGGTGATCGTCCTGCCGATGCTGCTGTTCGTGCTGATCATGACCGTCGTCTTCTCCGACATGTTCCGCGCCCGGGCGACCAGCCAGAAGGCCGCCTACACCATCGCCGACACGCTTTCACGCCAGACCGATCCGGTGGCCGGCGCCTATATCGACGGGCTCAACGAGCTTTACGCCTATCTGTCGCGCGCCCGTCAGCAGACCGCGCTGCGGGTCACCTCGGTGGCGTGGGATCCGGCCGAGGAGGAATACATGGTGATCTGGTCGCATCCCGCCGGGGACGGGCCGCCGCTGACGCAGGCCGAACTGATCAGCCATCACAAGCAGCGCCTGCCCACCATGCCCGCCGGCGAGACGATCATCCTCGTCGAGGCCAACATGAACTACACCCCGATGCTTACCGGCTACTTCCCGCCGCTCGACCTCAACACCGCCATCGTGACTCGGCCGCGCTTCACGCCGCAGCTGCGCTTCGATACCGGCGAAGAGATCATCTTCCTGCCCGGCGGCTCGGGCACCTGCGACGACGGCGACGAACTCTGCGGCGGAGGCGTCTGACCGGCCGCGCCGCTCTGGTCCCGACCTGCGGACGCCGCTATGCTTGCGGCCTCGCATGAGGGGCATGCCGATGTCTGCACGCCGGTCAGCACGTCGTCGCCTGATCCGCTGCGTCGCCGCCGGCGCCGTGGCCCTGGTGCCGGCGACGGTCTGGCCGGATAGCTTCCCGACCCTGCGACCGATCGACGAGTTGCTGTCGGCCGCGCCGGCCCCGCGCCTCTCGACCGAAAGCGGTGATGCGCTGGCGGCGAGAGCGACACGGCTGGAGGCCCGGGCGGAAGCCCTGCGCCGGCGCGCGGTGATCGACGCCGCCACGCAGGCACGGGCCGACGCTCTCGCCGCACGCATCGCGCCCTAGCTGCACGCGCCGCATCCTTTCGCGCCCGGCGCAACGTTGCGCTGTCCCACGCGACCGGCTAACAGGCGCCGCAGACACGGGCCGCGCCCGTCCCCCGCACCCGCGCCGCCAGCCCGGAGAGCCCCATGCCCGACCCCCTGCGCCTCGGCATCGCCGGTCTGGGAACCGTGGGCGCAGGCGTGGTTCGGATCCTGCAGGACCACGCCGCGCTGATCGCCGGCCGCGCGGGTCGCGCGGTCGAGATCGCCGCCGTCTCCGCGCGTGACCGCGGTCGCGACCGCGGCGTCGACCTCTCCGGCCTGGTCTGGGAGGACGACCCGGTCGGGCTTGCCCGGCGCGACGATGTCGACCTGCTTGTCGAACTGATCGGCGGCGACGCCGGCCCCGCCAAGGTGGCGGTGCAGACGGCACTTGCAGCCGGCAAGGACGTGGTCACAGCCAACAAGGCGCTGCTTGCCGTGCACGGCCACTCGCTTGCGGAGCAAGCCGAGGCCCGGGGCGCCGTCCTGCGCTTCGAGGCCGCCGTCGCGGGCGGCATCCCGGTGATCAAGACGCTGACCGAGGCGCTGGCCGGCAACGAGATCCGCCGCGTCATGGGGGTGATGAACGGCACCTGCAACTACATCCTGACCCGGATGGAGAGCGCCGGCCTGCCCTATGAAACGGTCTTCGCAGAGGCGCAGGCCCTTGGCTATCTCGAGGCCGATCCGACGCTCGACGTGGGCGGCATCGATGCGGCCCACAAACTCGCCCTGCTCGCCGCGATCGCCTTCGGCACGCGGGTCAGCTTCGATGCCGTCGAGATCGAGGGGATCGAGCGTGTCTCGATCGACGATATCCGGCACGCGGGCGACATGGGTTTCGTCATCAAGCTTCTGGGCGTCGCCCAGCAGACCGGCCGCGGACTGGAACAGCGCATGGCCCCCTGCCTTGTGCCGGCAGACAGCCCTCTGGGCCAGTTGCCCGGGGCCACCAACATGGTGGTGATCGAGGGAGACGCGGCGGGCCAGATCGTGCTGCGCGGCGCCGGCGCCGGACAGGGCCCGACCGCCTCTGCGGTGCTCTCCGACATCATCGAGATCGCCCGCGGCCTGCGGCTGCCGACCTTCGGCCAGCCAGCGGCGGGGCTGGCGGCGCCGGTGGCCGCACGCTCGGCTGCGCCGACGCCCTGGTATCTGCGCATGCTGCTCGTCGACAAGCCCGGAGCGCTCGCGAAGGTCGCCCAGGCCCTCGGTGAGGCTGGCGTGTCGATCGACCGGATGCGCCAGTATCGCCACGACGAACCCCATGCACCCGTCCTGATCGTCACCCATGCCACCACCCGGGACGCGATCCGCCACGCCGTCGAGGGAGCTCGCGCGTCGGGCGTTCTGGTGGGCGAACCGGTAACCCTCGCCATCGAACTGCCGTAATGCAGGCATCACACCCACGGGCGAACCATCTCCCAAGGCGGCAGAGGCCCGGCTTCCCCTCGTGCTCTCGACAGAGCCCGATCGCAAGCCAACGCATCCGTGGGGCGCGCTTCCCGGCAACGCGCGACCCGGCCAGTCGGGTCCGGAGCATCCTTGCGAGGGCGCGCGTCACCCGTTGAACGCCGATACCACCTGCCGAGCAACGGTGAAGCCGCCCCGGACGCCTCGCCTCGCGAGCCAGCAGCAGTTCCCCGGACGCGCAGACGGCCTCGGCCGGTCTTGTGTGCTCACCTGATGCGGCGCTCACGCCAACGCGGCCCTGCGGGCGGCGCACTCCGGCGGCGCGGGACTTCGCACAAGGCCGGGTCACACTTCGCCAGCACCCAATTGTCCAGCACCACGCCAGAGGCCACAACGCAGCCTCCGCCATGCTGCCCTCGGCCGGCTCCCGGTTTCGTCTTGACGACCCGCCGCCCGCCGCTTAGTCGATGCCGGCAGCCAGCCGGCGAGGCGGCGGAGTAGCTCAGTTGGTTAGAGCAGCGGAATCATAATCCGCGTGTCGGGGGTTCAAGTCCCTCCTCCGCTACCATCAAAACCCGACACTTCGGGTTGTCGCCCAGAATAGCCCCCAGAAAGCCTTCGACGACCACGTCCAGCCCGGTTTCGGTTGGTGTCACGACCACGGCGCTGACGAGTTCGCGGATGATGGTGACTGCGTCGTGATCGGCGGCATGGAACCGGCCCGCGAGGTCGGCAAGCGCGCCGATGTAGCGCTCCACCGAGGCCGGGTGGATCTCGAGCACCTCGTGGGTTTCGTCCGCCCGGGCAAGGGCGGCTTCGGCCTCGCGGGCCTCATTCTGCAGCCGGTGGATATCGGCCTCGGCGGCTGGGCCGTCCGTCACGCCATTTATGTAGAGATGGAAGGCCCGGTCGAATGCCGCCTTCGCCCGGGCGGTGGCGCGTTCCAGACGTGCGCGGTCACGCC
>PUNI01000070.1 GCA_003551745.1 Paracoccaceae bacterium
CACTTCGCGGCAATCTGCCCAGCCTCAAGATCGCAGATGGAATCAAGAATCTGGCGGGGGTGCTGCTCCTTGGCCAGCCAACGACAATACCCTGCGCCATTCTCAAGGCTATCGCTCAGGAAAGCCTGGCCGTGAGGTATGCCTTCAAGCTCAAGAGTGCGTATACCTGCCTGTATCTCTTGAAGGTCAATATCCAGTAGTGTTGCTGCTGCAATTCTGAGTAGAAACGAGAATGAGTACCATGCAGCACGACCAGAGACTGTCCTTGGATCAGCATAAACACCTATTGGCCACTTCTCAATGTCAACGATAAGCACGTCAGTGTGTTTTCGTGACAACAAGGCAACACGATACGATGGCGTCGTCAAACGGTTCCAGAAGTGGTGATCTACGGCGTAAGCACCATTGCCCTGCACGCGTTGAAGCAAGACTGGGTGAAAGTCAAACCCACCAACACCACCGTTGTCATTGATAGATATGACATCTGTCGACGATGAGTACATGGAGAGGTTCGTCCCTGCTACAGGTGTCTGTCTGTCTGAACCCACACAGAGCATCGGTCGAGTGGCACGAGGAACCCACTCGAACGTGCCGTCAAAATCCTTGTTCTGGCAACAGAAGAAGCTCTTGGGTTCACGTGCATCAATCGCATACATGCTTTCATCATGACATACCGTGCATGGTTGCGCCTCCACTACGGTCTGGCCTGGATGCGGAACTGGCACTCGATCCAGGTAGAAAACCGCCTGACAGGATCTGCATATTCCGATTCGAGTGTTGCCCAGCGGAACTCCCTGATCATCCTGAAGTGGGGGAATGAACCCGGGTTTCACCTTCAACTGCTCGCCAGCTGGAACGAAGTTGACAACACCGGCAGACGTGTACACACGCTTATCCTTCACAGTCTCGGATCCAGGCGCAAACTGGCTAATAGCAATGTCAAGATCACGGTCTACGATACCCCTTTCCGGTGGCCACGGGCGACCCTTGATCGGTACGTCAGTGAAGAGCGCTCGGTTACGAGTTGGAAATCCGAACATGGGCAGTACTCCGGCACTGGCCAGTCGCTCGCTCAAGGCTGCCTGGGTGAGTCTGTCATCATCCACAACAGCATCGATAGATAGCAGGAGCTCATGTCGAACGTAATAGTGCATCTCCTTGAGTAGCCCTGTGTACTTACCGTCAGTGTGCCAGACGGTGCCAGCTGTTAGGAGTCCGACTATGTGCTCAGTGTCTGCTTCGGCCGTACCGCTTGTCAAATGTCTCTCGATGTAAGGTCGAGATGTAGGCCACATATCAACCGGACCGAACTCGCCATGAACGCTTTCGGAAGAAAGGGAGGCCCGAGTGGCTCGAGGAACAGATCTAAACGCCTTCCGCAAGATCTCCTTGGCCAGAACTCGTCTCAGGATTTCCTGTTGCCTGGAGTCGATGTACGGTGCAGGTGGAGGATCACCCGTAATTGACTCGGGACGCTGGTAGTAGTACTCATCATGACTTCTGCCCCTGCAGAAGGTAACCGCAAGAGTTACGGCGGTGCCACGACGCCCGGCTCGCCCCACTCGTTGCTGATAATTGGATCGCCGGGGCGGCACATTCGCCATCATTACCGAGAGCAGTGATCCTATATCGACACCGGCTTCCATGGTGGTAGTAACACTTAGAAGATCAATCCCATGTATTGCCGGTATCTCGCGTGTATTGGATAGGAAGATCTCCTGAAACCAGCGCTGTCGATTGGGCCTATCTGCCAGATCTGTCTGACCCGTAAGCTCCTCACTTCGGAAACGGAACCCTTGTCCAGCCATACCAGCCAGATAGATGTAGTAGTCGAGCGAACTATGAGGTGTACCTGTGCTCAACTGCATGTTGCAGTCAACACATCTCCCACCTGCACGATGCATGTAGAACCCAGCACACTTCGGGCAGATCCACCCGCTGTCTGTCCTGGCGGTAGAAGACTCTTTGCCAGGCATTTCAACCCATAGGCTGTCAGAGTCTACGCCAAGACTGTGTTCACCGTTGAGCCACACGCCTGAATCCTGCAAGGCGTCTTGCACCTCTCGGGGTTCCAGGCCGACATCGCCGATGTATCGCAGAATCCGTTTCGGCAAATGGCGGCTTTGCCCCTGGGGATCAGGAAAGAAACTTGGCCAGTAACGGAAGTTCTTTCTCTCGCACAGATGGCGGATTATGGCCTGGCAAGCCTCAACAAGAAGGGTTGGCTGGTCAGCAGCGTGGCGATAGGTGACGAAGCCAAGCCCAAGGCTCTCAAACGTTCTTGTGGCGTTCGGGAACAAGCATAACACCAGTTCGCGCATCAGAGAGTTCTGCATTCCGACCAAATGCTGGCTCTCCGCTGGTGATAGCACCGGCTTAGGTCTAACAGGCACAATCGACCAATCAAAGCAATCCCACCACTCTTTCCTTTGTCTATCATCATGGAAGTACAGTGCATCAGCTCTCGTCCCACCGGGGCAGATTCCGAGTGACAACAGCCGATCCCAGACAATGCTCCGGACGTGGCGAAGCGGTACACGGGTAGGGAAACCACGAATCAGGTCGAGGTTCTCATTACTCAGTGACATCCCCATAGTAGCAGCCTGCATCAGATTCAGCACCATAGCCGACTGGTGATTGCTCCAATGATCTACTGCCCGCTGATCAACTGACTTCCCATTCCGGCGCTTGATGCGGTCGGCTAACCGCTGGTTGATCGTCCCAATGTCGAGTCCGAACGCGGGAGTTCTTTCGCACAGCATTTGCAGGACCTCTGCGTAGCTCTCCGAAACTGCGTGGTGTGCTCCCATGAGGCATATGCGGACCATATCCCTGAAGTGATCGAGTTCCATTCCTGCTGCGAGCTTCGCAGCATCCTGCCTACTGTCGGAGAACACGACCAGCTTACGACTTCTTCGACTGTTAACGAGTTCCGGCATCTCTCTGGCAAGAGCACTCGCGAGAACCTGAACTGACTTCTGGAATCCGGTTCGATGTTGGCGAAGAGGCGAACCAGCGGAAGTGCGTCGATAGTCGGTATCACAACGTGGGCAAACAGGGGGCATCGCGTTGGCCTCTGCGTCATTGATGCAAAAACGCCAACCGCGCACCGTTAGCCCGTCCGAATAGATAGCAGAGTCCTGCAGTATGCCGGTGTATACATCGAGCACAGCTGGTACCCATCGATGACTCGCTCCATGAGACTGATAGTGTGATCTGGCAGGTTCATCTTCTGAAGGCCAGAAGACCGAGTACTCCGCGTGACGACTCCTACTACTTGCTGATGAGTCGGGTAAACGCTCCAGGTTGTGCTGATCAGGAGTCAATACCATAACCTCCTGCTGACTGAGTGTCACTGTCTTGCTGAAGCCACCCGCATAGACCTCCCCGCAACTGCTGCAGATCACGAGATCAAGCACACGCCCACCACACGAGCATGTCAGACGATGATGCGCGTGAAGCGCCCCAAGAGGCGGACGAGGTCCACTATCTGCGCGTTCCTGCTGATTGCAGGATTCGTTACTACAGCGCGGATTGCAGCATATCCACAGATTATCGAGATTGTGGAAGAAGACATTGCTCCTTACGGTCTGTAGCGGGGATCCGTCTGCACCCCGCGCATTGCCCATTGCCAGAAGGAAACCTCTCAGTGCTGCAGACATCCCTACGCCACTATCTTTATCTTCGGATCGAAATAGGGTAGCATCGAGAGCCGATGCCCGTGTTGCCCGGATCTCCTGACCAGGTTCGCAGCATGCATCTCTAATCGCATCCACCGCAGATATCCCTCGCAGTGCTTGTCCAAGCAACTTGCTCGTGTCCTCGCAGCTACTTGTATCACCGCCCAATCCAGTGACCAGATCACGAATCACGTCCTGTTTGACCTCGCTATCGAAGTTGGGTGGCGACATACGCTCAAGAGGATCCGACTGTATCGCTTCTGCAAATGCTGCAAACCTATCGGCGTGCGCTCGAAGAGAGAATCGCGAGCCGGCAGGGGGGCGTACCTGTTCTCCGCTGATTAGCTTGAACCTATCGCTCCGACCAAAAAACTCTCCGAGAAACTCCTCAGATCGTGGCCCTTCATCGATGCTGGCGGACGTAGATATGATACGCAACTGATCCGAAGCAGGCGACAGCCCAATCCGGTCCAGAAACAGACGCAGTATGTAAGCAACCTCAGTCCCGGGAGTACCACGATAGGAGTGCAGTTCATCTACTATAAGATAGAAGACACTACTTGGGTTCCTATGCAACCACTCCCGTGTTGCTGAGAAGATGGCATCTTCCACATCTCTCATTAGCATGATGTTCAACATCGAGTAGTTTGTGATCAGGATGTCCGGAGGTGTTTCCTGCATATCCCATCGAGACCACATCTCACCTCCGTCCATGCGGGAGAAGTAGTACTGAGTCTCCTGGTCTGTGTCTTCCTGTTGAAGAGCGCTCGCCACCCGTTGCCAAGAAGCGTCGGATTGCTGCAGCGATTCCCGGAGGCGGCGCACGGCTTGTTCGTCTCCACTTGACCCAGGTACGGGCGTGTGGCCCGTATACCGTCCGAACAGAAATCGGTTCTGTCCACGGTTCTCATCAAGCCATTCATGAGTGGCAGAGCTGTCGAGGGTCATCCTGAGACGTTTCAGCTGATCCTCAACCAGGGCATTGAGAGGATACAGAATTAGCGCTCGCACAGCATGTGGTCTGTTGGAGTGTGACCATTGGGGAACCCGCGTGCCGCCACCTCTCCACCAAAACCTGGCAGTGTCAGCCCCGCATGGTTCCCAGCCTATCGATTCCCTGGCCATCTCCGCCAGCAGGGGCAACAGAAAGCATTCAGTCTTGCCTGATCCCGTCCCAGTTGTAACAACCAGATCCTTCTTCTCCACAATCGAGGCGCTCAGTGACTCCCATTGGTGACAATACAGACGACTGTTGGGTGGGAGAAGCGCAGCAGCTATGTGTGACAGGTCTTGATACTCAGATCCAAGACGTTGGGCTGCCTGAGTGAGCGTATAGTCTGATAAGGGATAGATTGGCAGTGGCTCGATCAGAGGTTCCTGTGATAGCACTCCGGGCCTGCCCAGAGCAGCTCGGCGCTCTACGTCGAGCGCACGGTAACGAAACGGAAAAGTGCTCTCGACATAGAGCCGATACACTTCGGCCAATCTGATGTAAGCACCTATGGGATCGCGCACTACCGCTCATCCATATCCAGACGAAGCAAGCTGCATAGGGTCTCCGCCAACTCCCGGGGTACCCCTGAATATGATAGCACTTGCTCTCCAGATTCATTTTGCAGTCGATTCGGCAGCAATCCGTCTGCCAGAACCAGAGCACGTTCAAATGGCATTGGCCACCGGTCTGATAACGGCATCAGCAGTTCCTTTGTCGTACTCCGATAGGCTATACGACAGACTCGCGCGGAGTGTCTTGCTATGAACCTCAGTCCATAGTGATCTCCGCCTATCCACCGGCTGGCGTTGTCGTCATAGAAAGCCAACCGCGGATATCGATCCTGGTCATCCTTCAGGCTGAATCGGTATAGGCCGGGATCGGACTGTGGAAGTGCTGCAGCCGCACAGAATCCATCGCTGTGCGGCAGATAGCGCTCCACTTGATAACGACTGAAGTCTCTTTCATCCCACGTCGGTAACTGCTCAATCCAGCTGTCGAAGTCTGGCAACAGTTCTCCCATTCTTCTTGATACGCAACCGAGGGTAGTAACACGTGAGGCTTGCCTCGATGTGGCAATCGCCTCATGATCCATGTCATTGATCGTGATCTGAGATGGGCCCCTGTATTGGGCGTGTTCAACCGTATCAAATCCCTCTTTGAGCATCTGCAACAATGATGGCGTCCGCTGTCCAGACAGGAAACTACGACTATCATCCTCTGCAGACGTAACGAGTGCTGGTGACACACAGGCCCAACGTATCCCATTACTCGAATCAAACTCGAGATGGCCGAGCAACGTGAGCCTACGTATAACGGGCCAGACCCCACCCCATTCGGTGCCTATGCCAAGAAGTTGACAGGTGTGCTGCATACGACTGAGATCTCCACTCCCGGTCGCGCTACACCAGTACAGCAGTCTATCCATAAGACTGGACTCAGGGCACTCCGAGCGCACAGGTTCCAGATCATCGACATCCAGAACCGAGTAAATCTGTGCGCAACTGGGTGATGGTACTTCCTGATCTGGTTCGTAGACTAGGGGAATTGTGAAGCTGTCGCACTGCAGATTGCCCCGTAGCAGGCCAGCGGTATCTTCCGCACCTAACACCCAACATAGATCAGGATTTCTGGCAGAAGCTACGCCCAGTTGTGTCAAGATATCTCGGCCGCTGGATATGGCATCCTCGTTGTTGCCATCTACAGCTATTCCCAGGTAGTATTCATGGCCTCTTCCGATCTCGTATTTTACCAGAGGTAGATATGGAGATAGCCCCAGTCGTTCGACACATTGTTTGATATCAGCGCACAGTTGGCGGCGCTGCTGCGACCCCCCGAAGTGTCTTACCACCAGGAACTTCCAGTCAGGAATGGTTCACCTCTCCGGTTTCAACAGTGTCATCTAGGATAAAAGGGCCACGTAATCGCAGTCCCGCCGTGGAAATCGGAGAAGAGTTGACGATTTCTTCCAGGGAGGGATTGTCTTGAATATCATCCCAGGGTATCATCCTGAACATCCGGCCTGCTATTCGCTTCTCGTTCCATTTGACCTCGATCTCATAGACGTCTGGCGCCAGCGCATCGGGTAAGGAGAACTCCTGCTGGCTTGCCACTTCATCCTCAAGAATCTGGGTTCCGTCGGAAGTCTTCACGGTGATCTCAAACTGCTTCTCAAAACCATATACTTTCAGTGTCGGCGGAAAACCAGCAAGCCACGCGTTCTGATTTCGATCGCGTAAGCCTCCTGACAACGCTACACTTGCCGCAGAATGGGGGGTAAGTGCATTTGCGAGAGCTCGGCACTCGGGGACGCTGATGAACCCACCCCAATCATACGAGAGCACCATGCCGCCAAAATACTCGACCCAATCGCCATGATCGGCATGGCTTGACCAGTCTATCAGGCGGTCCTGCCTTAGACGCGTCATCTCGTCAGCGAATGGCCCAGCACGACAGAGTATGATGAGTTTCTCGCCAAGCTCAATGTACGGCTTCCAAGTGGCAAAAGCACCGTGAGTGGTCTCAGGATCCGCCGTGAGAATCCAGAAATCTCGCCTTGGAAAGACGAGTCCTTGTATGTGATTGTCACCGCTTACATCGAACTGCAGTGGCTCATCAACAAACGGTTCCTGCTCCCACAACGGCCGGAAGTACCCTGCCCTGAGTTGACACAGGGGTTCTTGTTCAGTGACACACGCTCGCGAAACATGCAACTGAGCATGACGTGATCTATCAGGCTGCCTGGGAAAAATGTGATACTTTGATCTCCCATCTAACGCTTCTGCTCTGTAGAGTCCGCTTTCGATACTTCGTACTCGCCGTCCCCTAACACCACTCCCATTACGATTACCAACAAGCCAATCGGACTCTTCATAGACTCTATATGCTGCACGGTTGAACTCCCAGGCTCGCGCGGGATCCACATGGTGGAGCCCCTCATGAAGGTGTTTGCGGTTGATCTGCTCACGTGATAGCCAGTAACTAAGCTGATCGATATCCAGTTGAGGACCAAGGTTCCTCTCGATGTATCGTTGTCTCAGAAACTGTTTGTCAGACTCACGAAGAATGGCTTGTGAAAGAGCATACCGCAGGTAGGTCTGCGGACCGGCACCACGCTCCGCGGACGGCAAGAGGCCCAAACCTTCAAGAAAGCGGTTCCACGCAATCCAGAGGGGCTCTTCCGCACCGGGAGGCATGCCGTCTGGTCTACCTGGTATAGGAGGCAGTTCAAGCACTTCACGAAACCGGAGAAAGTAGTTGGATTCGTCGATGCCCGCCTCTTCCTGCATACGATACGCAGCCAGTACTATTGATCCGAGAAACGCTACACCCCCTGGGATGTTGCCAAGGTACTTGTCAAACGGTCTGAGAGTCAGTTCTCCCGAAGAGGTACACAAGCACTTGCTCCGAACAGCCGCGATGAAATCCCCAACTGGATCGGTCTCAAATGCCTCGTTCATGAACTCCACTGCGATATCCTCAATCGCCTCCTCGTCCAAACTCAGGAAGATGTGGGAGCCCTTCCGCGCACCCGCAGTGAAATAGGTCGCTATGGCGGAGTTCCAAGATTCATAGCAGGCCATGCGTATTCTCCATCAGACCTCAATCCATTCCACAAAGTCTGAACACCTATTGTACACCAGACGAAGGATTCCGCCCAAGTATGATTTGGGACTTGCGACATTTAGTACCAGAGTGTCTATAGCACGAGTGCACGGGATCATAACCCACCTTGCCGCATACCGGTGCCTAAGAAGATCCTCATCGACAGCAGCACCGCCAGAATGTGCCGGTCTGCACCATGCTGCAGTCTTGTAGGCATACAGTTCATCTACTGCCAGGTTGAAGACAGTCCATCCCTCAAGACCACGACAGGAATCATACTGAACAACTCTGAGTTGCTCTATAGATGTGGGATAGTGTCTGCGAACATCACTCGCAACTCCATCCCAGACCTGGTAACCCCAGCTTTTGAAGTGTTCGGTCACGAGGGCATGGCGTCCAAGCCCACAGCACTGAGTCATTCCGGGGGGAACACAGGTGAGAAGATCAACTGGGTGATTGCCCGCAACCCGGGACTCTGCAACTAAGCGGGAGTGCAGGTTCCGAGCAGTGGAGTAATCTCCTTGTACAATCACGACCTTGCCACCGATGGCATCACTATTTGCCTCAATTGACCACGTAGCAAGGCCAAGCTCATCGGCAAGTGCATTGGCGAACCTGGCGAGGTTAGCTTTCATGCGCAGTCCGCGACTCAACTGGTGTCTGCGTGTCGAAACAGCGCTGGGCCCTCCGGCCCAGTCGCAGTTGGACTCACTACGCACCAACTGATCGCTCCCATCTGCGATCACAAAGCGGTCTGGCGCGTACAGTGTGTGGAGTATGTCTCGCTCTTCCTCACACCAGTCTTGTCCTTCATCCACGAACACATAGTCCCAGGCAAAACGCCCTGGTGATTCGTTGGTTATGTCTGCAAGGTCTGTCATTGTCAGCGCCCCACCCCTTAGCAGCGCCAGGAGCTGATTCCTGTACTCATCGTATGACTCCAAAAAGTCACCTTCCACTGGATTGAGGAGGTCAATCTGATCGAGGATATCATAGATAAACGAGTGGATCGTCTGGATCTCTACATAGGGATGACCAAAGTCGTCACCAAGACCCATCAGCATTAACAGGCGCTGCAGATCGGCGACCAAAGCTCGATTGTAGGTGAGTAACAAGACACGAGCATGATGACGCTTCTGAAGCCGCCAAGCTAACCCTAACAGGATCACAGTCTTCCCCGTACCGCCACGCCCTTCAAACACGATCTGCCTCTTGCCGAGATCCTTCAACCATGCCTCTTTGAACTGCGCATTGGCAATCTTATCCATTCTTCGTCTGTCCAATGGCGTCGGTTCAAGGCGAAGGGATAGTAGTTTGCAGGCATCTGCGAAACTGAACGACGCATTGGGTCTGGAGCATGCCAATGTAATCCCGGGCCCCTCGCGAAACAACCTGGAATTGGCCGCAACTGCATTTAGCAGCGTGGTCCAAGTCAGGGTAGAAGGTACAGCATTGTGAGGCCCCGGCGGGAGCATGTCGCGAGGCACATTCCTAAGCCAGATAAGATTCGTGACATGAGGAATCTGCCCTCTGGGGACATGACGAGCCAGGTAGTTCCGGACTGAATACCTCTGCTTCTCACTCTGTTGAGACGCACTATGCCATAGGTCACGATCATCCGCCTGGTGATACTTCACCTCCACTTTTGTCCCGAAAAAGCGCACATATCTCGGGTCGTGGTCCTTGATCTCAAGGGCAATGCAGATAGTACGTACGTGAACAACATCTGCTTCAACGGAGGTGCCATCGATAAGGCGCAGTTGGATCGTAGGTTCGAAAACAGCTTGTCGCGATGCCATGGAGCCGAGGATCACTAAGTCAATGTCACGGGGATTCTCACCATGACATTGGACATTCGGGATCAAGAAGATATAGGAATCCGGATCATCCTCGATCCAGGGCCATGCCCTGAGCATTGACTGTTTGATCAATCTCGCAGCATCAGCTTCTGGCCCTGCATCACACCCCACTAATTCAATCATCGCGCACCGTCACTAAACAGAGACGCAGCTCAACTCCGTCTCATCGAAGACTATACAGTACTCGGATCACTAACACAATGGACAGATGTGTGCCAGAGCGCAGAGGTCGTCCCCTGATTTCTCGGTGCTATGGCTCCTGCAGTATCTTACTGTGATCAGTTGGTTCCGTTGGTCCTTGGGGAAGAAGGCTCTGGGTGGAGTGTGTTCCTTCATCGTCCCCTTATTGCTGCACCCCTGATGATAACATCTCAACTGTGATGTCGCGTCCAAGGAACCCGTCTCCGGGTACATCGCTTCTGACGTTCACAACCCAGGGTCCAGAG
>PUNI01000117.1 GCA_003551745.1 Paracoccaceae bacterium
CCATCGAGGAGCAGGAGATCGCCGGCATGCGGCTCGAACTCTTCCTGATCTCCTTCGAGAAGGACAAGATGACCCTGCGCGTGCCCACCAGCCGCGCCAGCGACATCGGCATGCGGTCGCTGTCGAGTCCCGACATCGTGTCGCGCGCTCTCGACACGCTGAAGGGCAAGGCCCGGGTCAAGCGGGCGATGTGGTCGCGCCGGGCGCAGGAATACGAGCAGAAGATCAACTCCGGCGACCTGCTCTCGATCGCCGAGGTGGTGCGCGACCTGCACCGCACCGACGACCAGCGCGAGCAATCCTATTCCGAGCGCCAGCTCTACGAGGCGGCGCTGGAGCGGCTAACCCGCGAGGTGGCGGCGGTCTCCGGCACGGACGAGGCCAACGCCCAGAAGCAGGTGGGTGACGTCCTGCTGTCGCGCGCGGCCTGACGCAGCCCGAAGGGATCTCAGATGCCCGGAGCCAAGCTCCGGGCATCCGCTTTTCCGCGGACCCGTCGATGGACGCTCCGGCCGGCATCTATGCCCATCTCGACGATCTGCGGCTGGCTGGGCGCGATCTGTCGCAGGCACCGGGGCTGACGCTGACCAGCGTGGTGCACGATGAAGGCTGGTTCCTGCCGGCGTTCCTCGACCATTACCGCGCGCTCGGCGTCGAGCGGTTCGTCCTGCTCGACGATCGCTCCAGCGACGGCAGCCGCGCCTATCTCGCCGCCCAGCCCGACGTCATGCTCGTGGAAAGCGAGCGCCGCTTCGGCGAGCCGGCCTTTCCGGCCTGGCGGGAACGGCCGTTTTCGCGCATCCGCATGATCCACGCGTGGCGCACACTGCTACTGCAGAAATTCTCCATGGGCCGCTGGTCGCTGCTTGTGGATGCCGACGAGTTCCTGACCCTGCCCGCAGGCATGGGCCTGGCCGATCTCGTCACCCGCGCCGAGGCGGCGGGCGGCCGGGCGGTGCCGGGCGTGCTGCTCGACCTCTACCCGGCGGAAATCGGCGATCTCGACCGCCCGGGCGCCTTCGACCCCGAAAGTGGCTGGTTCTTCGATGGCGAGCCGCACCTCGCCCTGCGCCCCGGGGCACGCCCCCTGCCGCTGCATCCGGGCGCGCGGGCGCGTCTGCACTCGCAGTTCGGGCGGGGCGAGAGCGGTCTGCGGCGCACGCTGCGGCGCTGGCGGCACGGCACCGCCTATCCGCGGCTGAACGACTGTGCCAAGCTCGTGCTGCTTCGCTGGCAACCGGAGGACTTCCTGACCGAATCCCACTGGGCGGCGCTGGAAGTGGCCGAGGGGATGCTGCTGCCGGTCCGGCACTACAAGTTCACGCCGGACACGCCGCGGCGGATCGCCCGTGCGATGGCCGAACGCGGCTATGCAGACGGCTCGGCGGAGTATGTGCGCCTCGCCGCCCTGCTGGACCGGATGCGGGCGCAGCAGGCGGCCTTCGGCTATCGCCGATCCCGGCCGGTGGAGGGATTCGCGCGCTTCGCCGAGACCGGAAACGCCCTCCTGCCCTGAGCCGGCGGCGTTTTCTTTTGCCGGCCCAACCGTTAGTCAGGGGAGAGCCGCGGCTTCAGGGAATGGCCCGAGATGGACATCGCCTTCCAATCGATCTTCTACGAGATCGCCGTGCTGGTGCTGCTGGCGGCCGGCGTCGGGTTTCTGGGCCTTCTGGCCCGGCAGCCGCTGGTGGTGGCCTTCATCGCCGTCGGCGTCCTCGCCGGGCCGGATGCGCTGGGTCTGGTGACCTCCACCGACTTCATCAACACGCTCAGCCAGATCTCGATCGCCGTCCTGCTGTTCCTCGTCGGCCTGAAGCTCGATGTCAGCCTGGTGAAGAACCTCGGCAAGGTGGCGGTGGCGACCGGGCTGGGGCAGATCGGCTTCACCGCGGCCTTCGGGTTCCTGATCTGCGTGGCGCTGGGGATCGACCCGCTGGTGTCGGTCTACATCGCCATCGCGCTGACCTTCTCGTCGACCATCATCATCGTCAAGCTGCTCTCCGACAAGCAGGAGATCGGCGCCCTCCACGGCAAGATCGCGCTGGGGTTCCTGATCGTGCAGGACATCTTCGTGGTGCTGGCGATGGTGACGCTGTCGGCCATCGGGGTCGGCGTCGGTGACGAGACCGGCGGGCTGATCGAGGTCGCCACCGTCTTCGCGGGCGGCGCGGCGATGCTGGCGGCGGTGATGCTGTTCATCCGCTATGTCGCCGATCCGCTGATGGGGCTCATCGCGCGCTCGCCCGAACTGATGGTGATCTTCGCGGTGGGCTGGGCCGCCGGGCTGGCGGCGGCGGGAGATTTCCTCGGCTTCGGCAAGGAACTGGGCGGGCTTCTCGCGGGCGTCTCGCTGGCCTCCACCCAGTTCCGCGAGGCGATCGGCTCGCGGCTGGCGAGCCTGCGCGATTTCCTGCTGCTGTTCTTCTTCATCAGCCTCGGCGCCGGCCTGGATCTCTCGACGCTGGGCGCCCAGGTATGGCCGGCGATCATCCTGTCGCTCTTCGTGCTGATCGGCAACCCGCTGATCGTGATGGCGATCATGGGCTACATGGGCTACCGCAAGCGCACCGGCTTCCTCGCCGGGCTGACGGTGGCGCAGATCTCGGAGTTCTCGCTGATCTTCATGGCCATGGGCATCACCATAGGCCATGTCACCGACGCCGATCTGGGGCTCGTGACGCTGGTGGGCCTCGTGACCATCGCGCTCTCGGTCTACATGATCACCTGGTCGCACAAGCTCTATGACTGGCTGGAGCCCTTCCTCGGCATCTTCGAGCGCCGCCATGCTTTCCGCGAGGAGGACGGCGACGAGGGGTCGGCCTCCTCCATCCCCCATGACTTCATCATCATCGGCCTGGGCCGCTATGGCTGCCGCATCGGCGCCGGGCTGGGCGAGCGGGGCTATCGCGTGCTCGGCGTCGATTTCGACCCAGACGCGCTGAAGAACTGGCGCGAGTTGGGCTTTGAGGGCCGGTTCGGCGACGCCACCGACCCGGAGTTCATCGCCCATCTGCCGCTGGGGCAGGTCCGCGCGGTGATCTCGGCGGTGCCGCGCGAGAAGGGCGCGCTGACCGAGGCCGACCCTCAGCTGGCCCTGCTGCACGGGCTCAAGAGCGCCAACTATCGCGGCAAGGTGGCGCTGGCGGTGAACTACGCCCAGGACGCCGAGGCGATGCAGGAACGCGGCGCCGACTATGTGCTCACCCCCTTCGACGATGCCGCCAGCTATGCGGTGGAGATCCTGGATGGAGACCTCGAGAAGAAGGCGGGATAGGCGCCGCATGACCGAAAAGCTCGTGCCCGCCGACCCCTGCGCGCCCGCGATGCGGCCGCTGGTGGAGCGCCACCTGGAAGACATGCTGGCCACGAGCCCACCGGGAAGCTCGCATGCGCTCGACCCCGCCGCCCTCGCCGGACCGGGGGTGCGCTTCTTCGCGCTGTACGAGGGCGGGGAGGTTATCGGCTTCGGCGCGCTCAAGCGGCTCTCGGCCGATCATGGCGAGCTGAAGTCGATGCGCATTCTGGCCCCCGCGCGGGGCCGCGGCCTCGGCCGCGTCCTGCTGCGGCTGCTGATCGCCGAGGCGCGGGCGATGGGGCTGGGCCGGCTCAGCCTCGAAACCGGGGTGCAGCCGGCCTATGCCGCGGCCGTCGCGCTCTACCGCACCGAAGGCTTCGCCGACTGCCCGCCCTTTGCCGACTATACCCCGGACCCGGCCAGCCTGTTCCTCACCCGACTGCTGGACTGACCGCCCGGCCTTGCCCGGCCCGGCCGCGGCGGCTATCCGGCCGGCGACGCCAACCCGAAAGGCCCGCCATGATCCCTCGCTATTCCCGGCCCGAGATGGTCGCCATCTGGTCGCCCGAAAGCCGGTTCCGCATCTGGTTCGAGATCGAGGCCCATGCCGGCGACGCCATGGCCGACCTCGGCGTTATCCCGCGCGAAAACGCCGAGGCGGTCTGGAAGGCCAGGGACGCGACCTTCGACACCGCCCGCATCGACGAGATCGAGGCGGTGACGAAGCACGACGTGATCGCCTTCCTCACCCATCTCGGCGAGATCGTCGGCCACAACGAGGCGCGCTTCGTCCACCAGGGCATGACCTCCTCGGACGTTCTCGACACCGCCTTCAACGTGCAGCTCACCCGCGCCGCCGACCTTCTGCTGGCCGGTCTCGACGGGCTGCTGGCCGCGCTCAAGCGCCGGGCGATGGAGCATCGGCACACCGCCTGCATCGGCCGCAGCCACGGCATCCACGCCGAGCCCACCACCTTCGGGCTGAAGCTCGCCCAGGCCCATGCCGAATTTGCCCGCGCCCGCAGCCGGCTGGAGGCCGCCCGCGCGGAAGTTGCCACCGGCGCGCTGTCCGGCGCGGTGGGTACCTTCGCCAACATCGATCCGCGCGTCGAGGCCCATGTCTGCGCGCAGATGGGGCTGATGCCCGAGCCGATCTCCACCCAGGTGATCCCGCGCGACCGGCACGCCATGTTCTTCGCCACGCTGGGTGTGATCGCCTCTTCGGTGGAGCGCCTCGCCACCGAGATCCGCCATCTGCAGCGCACCGAGGTGGGCGAGGCGGAGGAGTATTTCTCACCCGGCCAGAAGGGCTCCTCGGCCATGCCCCACAAACGCAACCCGGTGCTGACCGAGAACCTCACGGGCCTCGCCCGGATGGTGCGCGCCTATGCGCTGCCGGCGATGGAGAACGTGGCGCTCTGGCACGAGCGCGACATCTCGCATTCCTCGGTCGAGCGCATGATCGGCCCCGACGCCACGGTCACGCTCGACTTCGCGCTGGCCCGGCTGACCGGCGTGATCGACAAGCTGGTCGTCTATCCCGAGGCGATGCAGGCCAACCTCGACCGGACACGCGGGCTGGTGAATTCGCAGAGGGTGCTGCTGGCGCTGACCCAGAAGGGCATCAGCCGCGAGGACGCCTATGCCATGGTGCAGCGCAACGCGATGAAGACCTGGGAGGGCGGCCGCGACTTCCGGGCGGAACTGGCTGCCGACCCGGATGTGACGGCGGTCCTGACGCCAGGAGACCTCGACGCCTGTTTCGACCTCGCCCACCACACCCGGCATGTCGACACGATCTTCGCCCGGGTGTTCGGCGCCTGATTTTCCGGCGCCGCCGCGGCGCGCAAACGGCATTTTCCTGCGCAGGGGCGCTTTCGCGCGCAATTTGCTTGCCAAACGCGATGGCGTCCTATGTGTTGGGCACACTACTCAGAGGAGAGCCGTGTCATGAAGGTGAAACTGTTTCTCGCAACTCTCGCGCTCGCCGCGGCCCCCGGCATGGCGATGGCCATGTGCAGCTGGGAGAGGACCCAGCAGTCCGCCTCGCAGTGCGAGCAGGGTCAGGTCTGGGACAGCGAGAGCCAGACCTGCATCGCCCCGGTCAGCAGCTGAGCCTGCGCACCGTGCCATTTCTTGCGCGCCAAGGCGCGCAGGTCTGGGCGCCGCGTCTCGTGGCGCCTTTTTCCGTTTCCGGGACATCGCATTCTTGGGTCTTGGCCGCCATCGCGCCGCCTGACCGGTGCGCCCGGCCGGCCACGGCCCCGCTAAGCCGCCCTTAACCCGGCCCGCGCAATCTCCGCCCGTTCCTTCCGGCTGGAGATCCCGATGCCCCCCACCGCCGCCGCTGGCCTCTCCACTGCCGCCGCCGAACGGCCCGAGATCCTGGAGGCGCCGCGCCGCCGACCGGACGGCCCCGATCTGCCGGGCCGCCACAAGGCCGCCATCATCGTGCGCCTGCTGCTGGCCGAGGGCGTGCGCCTGCCGCTGACCATCCTGCCCGACCAGATCCAGGCCGCGCTGACCGAACAGATCGGCAGCATGCGGCTGGTGGACCGCGCCACGCTCGACCGCGTGGTGGGCGAGTTCGTGACCGAACTCGAAGCGGTCGGGCTGTCCTTTCCCGGCGGCATCGACGGCGCGCTGAGCATGCTCGACGGACATATCAGCGCCTCGGCGGCGAACCGGCTGCGGCGCATGCCGGGCTACAGCGGCCGCGGCGACCCGTGGGACCGGCTGGCCGCCCTGCCCACCGACCGGCTGCTGCCGGTGCTGGAGCAGGAAAGCCTCGAGATCGGGGCCGTGCTGCTGTCGAAGATCGATGTCGGGCGCGCCGGCGAACTGCTGGAAAAACTGCCGGGAGACCGGGCGCGCCGGCTCGCGCACGCCATGGCCCGCACCAGCCGCATCGCTCCCGACACGGTGCGCCGGATCGGCATGGCGCTGGCCCAGCAGATCGAGACCGAGACCCCGAAGGCCTTCGACGACGGGCCCGAAGAGCGGGTGGGCGCGATCCTGAACTCCTCGCCCGCGCGCATCCGCGACTCGGTGCTGGAAGGGCTGGAGGAGGAGGATCCCAGCTTCGCCCAGGAGGTGCGGCGCAACATCTTCACCTTCGCCCATATCCCGGCGCGGCTGTCGGCCCGCGACGTGCCGCAGGTGGTGCGCGAACTGCCCCAGCAGATCCTGCTGCGGGCGCTCGTGAGCGCCCGCGCCGCCACGCCCGAGGAGGCGGCCGCCGCCGAGTTCCTGCTGACCAACCTGACCCAGCGCATGGCCGAGTCCCTGCGCGGCGAGATGAGCGAGCACCCGCCGGTGCCGCAGCGCGAGGGCGAGACGGCCATGGCCGAGGTCGTCAGCGTGATCCGTGGCATGGAGGGTGCGGGCGCGATCACCCTGCGCCAGCCGGGCGAGCCCGACCCCGCCGACGCCGGCGCTTCCCAGCGGGAAGACGCGCCCGCGGGCAGCGCATCGGACGACTGACACCCGCATCGGACCGTTGGCCTTCCGAATCCAGGAAGGGCGAACATGGGCCGGGTCCGGGACGGCGCCGAAAGGCTGGGACGGGGGCAGGCGGGGCGGGCGTGGTCACGCGCCGGCCGGAGAGCGCAGGGGGCGTCAGGCTTTGGGGTCGTCCTTCTGGCCCCGCCGCCGGCGGCTCGGCGGGGGTGGCACGTCGCGCTGCGACAGGACGGACTGAGCCAGTGCCGTGGCCGCGGCGACGAAGATCCCCAGGCCCACCAGGATGTAGAAGACGGTGAAGGTCTTGCCGATCGGGGTTACCGGGTGGATGTCCCCGTAGCCGACGGTGGCGATGGTGACGACCGAGAAATAGAAGGCATCGAGCAGGTCCCATTCCTCGAAGAACCAGTAGAACAGCGTGGCGAAGCCGATCAGGGTGAGGGCGAAGGCCATCAGGCCGCGGACCTTCGGATCGCGGCTGGCATGGCGCAGGCCGCGGAAGAGATCGCCAACCGGCGCGCTCATCGGCTCCCCCCGATGCCGGCGAGCGAACTGCCCGCGCCCGGCGCACCGCAGGTGCTCAACCTTGCGGCGCGGTGGCTTGGGATGGCTCCGTTGCGCGCCGCTTGCCAGCCGGATACCGCCGAGGGGTGCCGGTCTGACAGATGGGCGGGCGGCCGGTTCATGGGACGGCGGCGCCGAGTGGCGCTGGCGCGGGACGAGACCTGGCAGGACGCCGGCGTGATGGGATCTGCATCCGCGATCTCCTTGCGCATGGGTGCTCCGGCTGTGACGGGCGCCAAGCTGCGATCTCCCGGGGCCAGCGCCTTGTGCGCGCCGCCCTTCAGCCTGTAGCGGCTGCGCCCGGAGGGTGCAATGCTGCCCACTCCGACCCGATGCGGCCCAGCGCAGCACGAAGGCGGGCAGCGATCACGCCACTATCACCCGGTCACGGCACCCCTATTTCCGGCGGCAACGCAAGCCGGCGGCTCAGGGGGCGCTGTCGCGGCTGGTGAGCTCGCCGGTGGCGAAGGCCAGCGCGGCGGCGGCGACGAAGGCGTTGGCATAGGCTTCCTCGCGCACCAGCTGCGCGTCGGCGAGCGCGGTCTTGGACACGGACACCTCGGCAAGGCTGGCCAGACCGTTCTGGTAGAAGCCGAGGACCGATTCCCACGTCTCCTCGGCGGCGGCCAGAAGCGGGCCGGAGGCGGCATAGGCGGCAAGGCTGGTGCGCAGAAGGTCGTAGGACTCGACGATCTCGGTGGCGGCGAGGTTGCGAAGCGCGTCGAGATCGCTGGCAGCGGCAGCGACGCGGGCGCTGGCCTGATCCTCCTGCGCCGCGCGCAGTCCGCCGTCCACCAGCGGGACCGACACCAGCACGCCCACCGAGGATTGCGGCCGGCTGGAGGAGACGCGGAACCGTCCCGGGATGCGGCTGTCGTCGAGCGTGAGCCGGCCAATGCTGCGCCCGGCTTCTCCCACCGCCAGCACGCGCGGGCGCCGCTCGGCCTGTACCAGTGCGACCCCGGCCTCCGAGGCACGCAGCTGCGCCAGCGCGATCTGCACATCGGGGCGCCGCGCCACGGCGGACTCGATCAGCCGGTCGAGATCGCCGGGCACTGCCCGCGGCAGGCTGCGGCCCCGCAGCGAGGCCACCCGCAGCGGCGTGGTGGGCGCCAGCCCCATCGCGCGCAGGAGCCGCGCGCGGGCGTCGCGCTCGGTGTTTTCCGCCAGCGTGCGGTCGAAGACGGCGCGTGCCTCGATCTGGCGCGTCTGGGCGACATCTACCTCGGTGCCCAGCCCCTCGGCACGGCGCGCCACGGCGATCTCGCGCAGGGTGCGGGCGTCCTCGACCCGGGTGCGGCTGACACCGGTTTCGGCGCGGGCGGCATTGTAGCGGTAATAGGCCGAGGCGACCTCGAACATCACCTCCTGGTGGACGCCGTCGAAGGCGATATTGGCGCCGATGTTGGCCTCGGCGGCGATCCGGCGGGCGGCGTCACGGCGGCCGAAATCGAACAGCAGCCACTGGAAGGCGATGTTGGGCACCACCGTGGTGCCCTCGGCGGTCAGCCGCCCCGCGCGCACGCCAATTGCCGGAAGGGCGGGTTCGGCCTGCGAGGTGCGCACGCGACCAGCGAGCACATTGGCCGAGATCTGCGGCAGATAGGTGGCCTCGACGATGCCGACGCCGGCGGCGGCCTCGCGGGCGCGATACCAAGCGGCCTGGGTGCGGGGGTTGTTGCGCTGGGCGATGTCGATGAGTTCGGGAAGGGTGTAGGCGCGGTTGGGGTCGATCCGCGGCGGCACCGCGCCGGGGGGCAACCCGGTGGGCGCGAGCGCGAAATCGGCGGCCCCGGACGCCGTGCGCCCGTCGCCGGTGGGGCTGGCCGGATCGGCCGAGGTCTGCCCGCCGGGCCCGTCGGTGCAGGCCGTCAGCGCGACGGCGACGGCAAGAAGAGCAACGGGGCGCAGCAAGCCAAGGGCCGCGGAGCGGGTCGGGACGGCGGTCATGGGGCGGTCTCCCTCGGGGGCCGGATCCGCAGCAGCCTCTGGGCCTGCGCGAGCGCGCGGCTTTCGGGGGTGCTGCTGTCCGGGGCGGGGTGCTGGGTGACGGGTTGTGCGTCGAGGTCGGACCTGTGGGCAGGGTCGGTCCACCGCGACCGGTCCGCGACAGCCTCGACCTCGGCCGCGAGCTGCGCCGCGCCGGGACGCCCGGCCAGGGCCGGCGCCAGTCGCGCCAGCGCCTGCGCCACCGCCAGCCGCTGGCGCAGCGTGGCGCGGCGGGAGCGGGCGCGGTAGGCGCCGAGACGCTCGAAGTTCATCACCTCGGCGGCGATGCGCGCATTGCCCAGATGAACCTGCGCCTCCTGTGCCCTGTCGGTGCCGCGCAGGGTCTTGGCGGTGTCCCGCAACGCCGCCTCGGTCTCCTCCGCCAGCGTCACCTCGGAGCTTTCGGGCCAGATCAGGCTGAAGACGATCGCCATGACGACGAGGCCGGTGATGATGCCGAGGATCCGGTAGCCAGCATCCGACGGGTCTATGCTGGGCCCGAAGTCCAGGGGCGAGGCCGGCAGCACGGCGATGAAATAGGCCAGCCCGATCTGCCAGCCGAGGTATTCCACCCGCCACGATCCCAGCGTGACCCATGCGGCGATGAAACTGCCGGCGAAGATCAGCGCGAAGAGGCCGCCCGCGTCGGTCAGGTGCGGCACCAGGAACCGCACCGCCAGATAGCCCAGCATGGCACCGATCAGGCAGCCGATGATGCGCAGCGCGCTTTTGTGGAAGGTCTCGCCGCCGGTGCCGATGGCGACGAAGAAGCAGGTGATCATCGCGGTGTGGATGTCGGTCGCGAAGCGTCCTGTCCACAGCACGAAGATATAGGTGATCGCCACCGCCAGCGTGACCTTCAGGGCGAACTGCACGTAGATCGGGTTGGTGAAGGCGTCGGGCTTCAGCAGAGGGTCGCCCGCCGCCATAACCTCGATGGGATCCTGGCCCACGTCCTCGAGCACATCGGCCGCGGCCTCGACCCGTTCCGCCGGAGGCACCGGGCGGGGCGGGGCGCGGTCGGGGTCACGCGCCGCGGCGAGAGCTGCGATGCCGTCGGCGAGCGCGCCCCCGGCGTCGGGCCCCGTCGCCGCGGCGCGCAGGCTCTCGGCCTCGGCGGCGGGCAGGGGCTCGCCCGCGGCGAGCGCGCGCAGCATGGCGGCCTGCCGGGCACGCGGCGCGCCGCGGCCGGGCTCGGCCTCGTCTGCG
>PUNI01000597.1 GCA_003551745.1 Paracoccaceae bacterium
CGCTCGCCCGCATCCTTGACGTGCCGTTCACGATGGCGGACGCTACGACGCTGACCGAGGCGGGCTATGTCGGCGAGGATGTGGAGAACATCATCCTCAAGCTCTTGCAGGCAAGCGAATACAACGTCGAACGCGCGCAGCGCGGTATCGTCTACATCGACGAGGTCGACAAGATTACCCGCAAGTCCGACAATCCTTCGATCACGCGGGACGTCTCGGGCGAGGGAGTGCAGCAGGCGCTTCTCAAGTTGATGGAGGGCACGGTCGCGAGCGTGCCGCCGCAGGGCGGGCGCAAGCACCCCCAGCAGGAATTCCTGCAGGTGGACACCACGAATATCCTGTTCATCTGCGGGGGCGCCTTCGCCGGGCTCGACAAGATCATCGCGCAGCGCGGCAAGGGCTCGGCGATCGGCTTCGGCGCGGTCGTCAAGGACCCCGAGGGCCGCTCGGTGGGCGAGACCCTGAAGGACCTCGAGCCCGAGGATCTGCTGAAGTTCGGGCTGATCCCCGAGTTCGTGGGCCGTCTGCCCGTCGTCGCCACGCTCACCGATCTCGACGAGGACGCGCTGGTCACCATCCTGACCGATCCGAAGAACGCGCTGGTGAAGCAGTACCAGCGACTGTTCGAGATCGAGGGGGTGGAACTGACCTTCACCCCGGATGCGCTGCGCGCCATCGCCAAGCGGGCGATCGCCCGCAAGACCGGCGCGCGCGGGTTGCGCTCGATCATGGAAGACATCCTGCTCGACACCATGTTCGAACTGCCCAGCATGGATGGCGTGGAAGAGGTGGTGGTGAATGAGGAGGCCGCCACGACCGCCGCCCGCCCGCTGCTGATCTATTCCGAACGCCGCGACGAGCCGGTGTCGGCCGGCTGACAACCCGCCACCGGGCGCCGCCCTGGCAGCCGCGGCAGGCGCAAAGTCGGGCGGCCGTGTCGGCCATGGTTTGGGCCCTCGGATATGGTCCTGATACGCCGGTCGGGTGGCGCTGCGGTGTAGTTTCCGCGACCAGCCGGACGGCGCTCATTCGCGTAACGTCCCGCGGCAATTGCCCGCCAAGTGTCGTGTTGGGCAGGGCGGCAACCTCGTCTGCGGTGCGCGGGATGCCGGCTCCGCGGGTGACGCATGAGCATGTGACTGGACGGGCCGGGCCGCTTGCGGCATAGCAGCGGCAAGGCACGCGAGGAGATTGGCAGGTCATGCGGCTGCTTCGGCTACTCACCTGGTGGAATGACTCCACGCTGGGCACCTGGCTCTACACGCGGCGCCACGGTGTACGGGTCGGAGAGGATGCCCAGGGCAACGTCTTCTATCAGAGCCGCGACGGCAAGCGCCGCTGGGTGATCTACAATGGCGAGACCGAGGCGAGCCGCATCGCCCCCGACTGGCACGGATGGCTGCATCACACCTGGGACACGCCGCCCACCGAAGCGCCGCTCGCCCGCAAGCCGTGGGAAAAGCCGCATCAGGAGAACCTGACCGGCACGCCGCTCGCCTACGCCCCACCGGGCTCGCTGCGCCGGCCGGCTCCCGCCGAGCGGCGGGACTACGAGGCGTGGCAGCCCGATTGAGCGCCCTGTTCAACACTGACGTGAGGCAGCCCCGGCAATGACGGAGAACCGGGCCGACGCGATCCTCGGCGCCCTCGTGCTGGCTGCGGCGGTCGGCTTTCTGGTTTATGCGGGCCAGATCGCCGGGGTCGGTCAGGGACGCGCCGGCTACGATCTGACGGCCTCCTTCCGCTCGGCCGAAGGGGTGCGCGTCGGCTCGGATGTGCGGCTGGGGGGGGTCAAGGTGGGCACTGTCGCCGACATGCGGCTCGATGCCGAGAGTTTCGAGGCCGAGCTGCGCCTCGCGCTGCGCGCGGACATGCTGCTGCCCGAGGACACGCTGGCCGTCGTGGCGAGCGAGGGGCTGCTGGGCGGGGCCTATATCGAGCTTCTGCCGGGCGGCTCGCCCTTCGACATCGAGCCGGGCGGGCGCATCGAGCAGACACAGAGCGCCGTCAGCCTGGTGACCCTGCTGCTGCGCGCCGTGACCGGGGGCGGTGACGACACGGGCGCGGAGGCCGCGCCATGAAGATCGCCGCCGGACTGATGGGACTTGCGCTGGCGCTGGCGCCCGCCACGGATGCGGTGCGGGCGCAGGACCAGACCCAGGTCGCCGTCGCGCAGGGCACCCACGCCCTGCTGCGCGGGCTCGACAAGGTTGCCGGCGCCGCGCGTGATATCGAACTCGGTGTGGGCGAGAGCGTCAATTTCGGCCGGCTCACGATCACGCTCACCGAATGCCGCTTTCCCGTCGATGATCCGGCCGCCGATGCCTTCGCCCATCTGGTGATCCGCGACGCCTTCCTCGATGAGCCGGTGTTCCGCGGCTGGATGATCGCTTCGAGCCCGGCGCTGAACGCGCTCGATCACCGGCGCTTCGACATCTGGGTCATCCGCTGCACCAGTTCCTGAGGCGGCGGCACCGGGCCCGGGCTTGCGAAATCCGCCTGTTGTGACAGTGCCTTCTGAAGCCGGGCGCGGTAGCTCGCGCGGCTGATCTCCACCCCGCCCAGCGTGGCCAGATGCGGGGTCAGGAACTGCGTGTCGATCAACGAGAAGCCGGCCCGCCCCAGACGGTCGACCAGATAGGCGAGCGCCACCTTCGAGGCATCGGTGCGCTGGGAGAACATGCTTTCGGCGAAGAAGGCCGCGCCGAGCGCCACCCCGTAGACGCCGCCGACGAGCTGGCCGTCCTCCCGGACCTCGAGCGAATGGGCAAAGCCCATGTCGTGCAGCGCGCAGCTCAGCCGGAAGATGCCGTCGTTGATCCAGGTGTCCGGCCGGTCGGCGCAGCCTGCGATGACCCCGGCAAAATCGGCGTTGAGGCGGATCTCCCAGGGCGCGCGCAGGATGCGCCGCCGCAGCGAGCGCGACATGTGGAAGCCGTCCATCGGCAGCACGCCGCGTCTGGGCGGATCGATCCAGTGCAGATCGGGATCGCCGCGGGATTCGGCCATCGGGAACACGCCTGCCGCATAGGCGCGCAAGAGAAGCTCCGGTGTGATGCTTCGGCGGATCATGGGACAGACGGTCTTGGCTGTGTCGCGTGCAGGCCGCGTCGGGGCTGCGGCGGGCTCAGTGTAGCCGCTGGGCCAGGAACCGCTCCAGCCAATGGATCGTGTAATCGCCGTGAAGGATGTCGGGCTCTTCCAGCAATGCGTGGAAAAGCGGCAGCGTCGAGTCGACCCCGTCGATGATCAGTTCGCCGAGCGCGCGGCTCAGCCGCGCCAGCGCCTCGTCCCGGTCGCGCCCGTGGACGATGAGCTTGGCGATCAGGCTGTCGTAGTAGGGCGGGATCACATAGCCACCGTAGAGTGCGGAATCCATCCGCACCCCGAGGCCGCCGGGCGCGTGGAAGGTCTTCACCATGCCGGGGCAGGGGGTGAAGCTGGGCAGCCGCTCGGCGTTCAGGCGCACCTCGATGGCATGGCCCTGCGGCACCAGGTCCGCCTGCGTGAACGAGAGCGGCAGGCCGGCCGCCACGCGGATCTGCTCGCGCACGAGGTCCACGCCATAGACCGCCTCGGTGACGGGATGCTCCACCTGCAGTCGGGTGTTCATCTCGATGAAGTAGAACTCGCCATCCTCGTAGAGGAACTCGATGGTGCCCGCACCGGCATAGCCGAGCCGCGCCACCGCCTCGGCGCAGATGCCGCCGATGCGGGCGCGGGTCTCGGTGTCGAGGGCGGGGCTGGGGGCCTCTTCCAGAACCTTCTGGTGGCGCCGCTGCAGCGAGCAGTCGCGCTCGCCGAGATGGACCGCGCCGCCGCGGCCGTCGCCGAACACCTGGATCTCGATGTGGCGGGGGCGGGAGAGATACTTCTCGATATAGACTTCGGGGTTGCCGAAGGCGGCCTTGGCCTCGGCGCGCGCGGTCTGGAAGGCCATCTCGATCTCGCCGGCGCTGCGGGCCAGCTTCATGCCGCGGCCGCCGCCGCCGGCGGTGGCCTTCACGATCACCGGATAGCCGATCTCGCCCGCAATCCGTCGCGCCGCCTCCGCATCGGCCACGCCGCCCTCCGAGCCGGGAACGCAGGGCACACCGAGGCCGCGCATTGTTTCCTTGGCGGTGATCTTGTCGCCCATCATGCCGATGTGCTCGGAGGACGGTCCGATGAAGGTCAGCGCATGATCCTCGACGATGCGCACGAACTTGGGGTTTTCGGAGAGGAAGCCATAGCCCGGGTGGATGGCCTCGGCGCCGGCGATCTCGCAGGCCGAGATGATCGAGGGGATCGAGAGATAGCTGTCGGCGGCGGGCGGGGGGCCGATGCAGATCGCCTCGTCGGCCATGCGCACATGCATCGCGTCGGCGTCCGATGTCGAATGGACCGCCACCGAGCGGATGCCCATCTCGCGGCAGGCCCGGATCACCCGCAGCGCGATCTCGCCCCGGTTGGCGATCAGGATCTTGCGGAACATCGCCGGCTCACTCGATGATCATCAGCGGCGCGCCGTATTCCACCGGGCTGGCGTCGGCCACCACGATCCGCCTCACCGTGCCCGAACGGGGCGAGGGGATGTGGTTCATCGTCTTCATCGCCTCGATGATCAGCAGTGTCTGCCCCTCGGTCACCTGCGCGCCGACACTGACGAAGGGCGAGGCGCCCGGCTCCGGCGCCAGATAGGCGGTGCCGACCATCGGCGAGGTGACCGCGCCCGGGTGCAGGGCGGGGTCGCCGCCATCCTCTGCCGCGGCGCCCGCCTCGACCGCGGCCGCCGCAGCGGGTGTCGGAGCGGCAGCGGCGGGCACCGGCGCGGGGGCGGGCACCGTGACCTGCTTGCTGACGCGGACCTTCAGGCTGTCGTTCTCGCCATAATCGCGCTTCACGTCGATCTCGGCGAGGTTCTTCTGGTTCAGAAGCTCTGCCAGCGCCTCGATGAAGGCCACGTCGTCCGCGTTCCGGTTGTTGCTCATGCGCTCCTCGAAGACCTTGCGCCGCAGGGCCCGCCGTTCCGCGGTCGGATGTCCTTACACGATGCCCCGGAGGGTGAAAAGCGCCCCCGCCCGGGCAGCCGTACTCGGCTTCGCCCGCGGTCGACGGTGCCGCCGGCACGGCTCGCTGCACGACAGCTTGCGCAGCCCGTCGGCTTGAAGGAAGGTCGCGACAGGCCACCCGGGAGCCGCATGTGTCCCTGCCGCGATCCTCCCTCACCGGCACGCGCATCCGCGCGCGGCGCACGGTGCTGGGGGTGGCGCAGGCGGAGCTTGCGCGGCAGGTGGGGGTGTCGCCCTCCTACCTGAACCTGATCGAGCACAACCGGCGCGGGGTCGGCGCCGCGCTGCTGGACCGGCTGGCCAGCGCGCTGGAAGTGCCCGTGGACACGCTGCGCGAGGGGGCGGGCACCCAGCTGGTGGAGACCTTGCGCGAGGCCGCGGCGGCGGCGCCCGCCCATCATCCGGCGCCGCCCGAGGCCGACCGCATCGAGGATTTCGTGGGCCGTTTTCCAGGCTGGGCCGATCTGATCGCGGCCCAGCAGCGGCGCATCGGGGCGCTGGAGCGGACCGTGGAGCGGCTGACCGACCGGATGGCCCACGACCCGCATCTTTCGGCGGCGCTGCACGAGCTTCTCTCGGTGTCGGCCTCGCTGCGCTCCACGGCGACGATCCTCGCCGAGGCGCGCGAGATCGACCCGGGATGGCAGGCGCGGTTCCTCGGCAATATCGAGACGGATTCGCTGCGCCTGTCGGAAGGGGCGCAGGCACTGGTGGGGTATCTCGATGCCGCCGAGCCGGCCGAGAGCGGGCTCGCCGCGCCCCAGGAGGAACTCGAAGCCTGGCTTGCCGACCGCGGCTGGCACCTTCCGGAGTTGGAGGCGGCCGGGTTCGACGCCGCCGGGCCCGAGGTCGACGAAATGCTCGCCGGCCACGGCGAGTTGGGATCGGCCTCCGCCATCGCGCTCGCAAGGGCGTATCTTGCGCGCGCCCGGGCGGATGCGGTGGCGCTGCCGCTGCCGCGCGTGCTGGAGGCGCTGGCCCGCGTCGGCCCGAAGCCGCCGGATCTGGCCGAGGTGCTCGGGGTCGGCAGCGACCTGCCGCGGCTCTTCCGGCGGCTGGCGAGCCTGCCCGATGGCGTGCCGGGCCTGCCGCCGCGGGGGCTGGTGATCTGTGACGGGTCGGGCACCCTGACCTTCCGCCGTCCGCTGCCCGGCTTCGGATTGCCGCGGTTCGGTGGCGCCTGTCCGCTTTGGCCACTCTATCAGGCGCTGGCCGCGCCGCTGCGCCCGGTGGAGCAGATGGTGGAGATGAGCGGCCGCCCGGCGCGCCGCTTCGTCGCCTATGCGGTGTGCGAAGCGCAGGGGGGAGCGCGCTTCGGCGCACCGGCCGTTCTGGAGGCCACGATGCTGCTGCTGCCGGCATCGGTCGAGACCGACGCCACGGCTCCGGCGCTGCCGGTCGGCACCAGCTGTCGCATCTGTCCGCGCGCCGGCTGCGCGGCGCGGCGCGAGCCGGCCCTCGTGGGTGGCACGTGAGGCCGCCCATGGCGTTGTTTTGACAGGCCAGGGATTCTTCGCGATAGTCTCGTCCGGGAAGGTTGCACATCGCGGAGGGAGGCCGGCGGATGGGCAAACATGTCCTCGTGATCGAGGATGAGCCGAACATCGTCGCGGCGATCACCTTCATCCTGCGCCGCGACGGCTGGCAGGTCTCCAGCCACGCAAGCGGCAGCGATGCGATGCAGGTTATCCGTGACGCCGCCCCTGACCTGCTGATCCTCGACGTCATGCTGCCCGGCCGCAGCGGCTACGACATCCTGCGGGAGTTGCGCGGCGATCCGGCGACAGCGGATCTGCCGGTGCTCATGCTGACCGCAAAGGGACAGTCGCGCGACCGCCAGATGGCCGAGGCCTTCGGCGCCAGCCGGTTCATGTCGAAGCCTTTCTCCAACACCGAGGTGCTGGCCTCGGTACGTGAACTGGTGGACACTTGAGCAGCCCGCCGCGCCCGGGCGAGGCGCGCGGGGCGCGTCAGCCGCTGTTCCTGGCGCGGGAGAGCTTCCAGCGCCGCCGGCTCATGGACGCGGCGCGGCTGCTGCCGCTGGTCGGCGTGTTCCTGCTGATCCTGCCGATCCTCTGGGGAGGCGACGAGGGCCCGGGCGCGACGACGGCGCGCGAGGGGCTCTACATCTTCGCGGTCTGGCTGGGGCTGATCGTCGCCGCCGGCGTTCTGTCGCGACTGCTGTCGACGGCGCCCGGCATCGGGCGCGACGGCGGCGGGGAGGACGGGGGCGGCACCTGATGGTTCCGTTCAACCTCCTGCTTCTGGCCTGTCTGGGCTATGTGGTCTTCCTGTTCCTGATCGCCTTCCTCGTCGAGCGCCGGGCCGAGCGCCGGCGCATCGCCTGGCTGTCCTCGCCGCTGATCTACACGCTGTCGCTGTCGATCTACTGCACGGCCTGGACCTTCTATGGCGCGGTCGGCTACGCGGTGCGCTCGGGGCTGGAGTTCGTGACGATCTATCTGGGACCGACGCTGGTCTTCGTGGGCTGGTGGTGGATGCTGCGCAAGCTGGTGCGCATCGGCAAGACCCAGCGCGTCACCTCGATCGCCGACATGATCTCGGCCCGCTACGGCAAGTCGAACGCGATCGGGGTCATCGTGACGCTGCTCGCGGTCTGCGCGATCACGCCCTACATCGCGCTGCAGTTGCAGTCGATCTCGCTGAGCTTCGCCGTCTTCGCGGCCACCCCGTCAGCCGAAGGCCTGGTGTTGCCGGACCTGGGGGATACGGCGATCTGGGTGGCCGCCGGGCTTGCGATCTTCACCATCCTCTTCGGCACCCGGCGCCTCGACGCCAAGGAACAGCACCACGGGGTGGTGATCGCCATCGCCGTGGAGGCCGTGGTCAAGCTCCTGGCGCTGATCGCCGTAGGGGTGTTCGTGGTCTGGGGCGTTGCCGGGGGCCCGGCCGACATCTATGCCCGCATAATCGCCAACGAGAGCCCGGACTGGGAGGTATTGCCGGGCCGCTGGGCAGGCCTGACCTTCCTCGCCGCGGTGGCGATCGTCACGCTGCCGCGGATGTTCCAGGTGCTCGTGGTCGAGAACGCCGACGAGCGCCACCTCGCCACCGCCTCCTGGGCCTTCCCGCTCTATCTCTTCCTCATCAGTCTCTTCGTGATGCCGATCGCCGTGGTCGGGCTCGACATCCTGCCCGAGGGCATGAACCCCGACCTCTTCGTGCTGCTCGTACCGCTGGCGCTGGGGCAGGACGAACTGGCGATGCTGGCCTTTCTCGGCGGCTTCTCGGCGGCGACCTCGATGGTGATCGTGGCGGCGATCGCGCTGGCCACCATGGCCTCCAACCACATCGTCGTGCCGCTCTGGCTGCAGCTGCGCGGGCCCGAAGCCTCGGGCGACATGCGCAGCCTCGTGCTCAACGCCCGGCGGCTGTCGATCCTGGCCGTGCTTTGCTTTGGCTATGTCTATTACAGGGTTACCGGCGGCGGCGAGGCGCTGGCGGCGATGGGCCTGATCGCCTTCGTGGGCATGGCGCAGACGCTCCCGGCGCTGATGGGCGCGCTGTTCTGGCGGGGTGCCAACCGGATCGGGGCCGGGGCCGGGCTTGTCGTCGGGCTGGTGGTCTGGCTCTACACACTGTTCCTGCCCAGCTTCGGCCCGGATGTGCTGCTCTCGGCGCAACTGATGCAGGAAGGGCTTTTCGGCATCGGATGGCTGCGCCCGCAGGCGCTCTATGGTGTCGAGATCGCGGACCCGCTGCTGCACTCGCTGTTCTGGAGCCTCGCGCTCAACACCTTCGCCTTCTGCATCGGCTCGGTTCTGACCTTTCCCACCCCGCTCGAACGGGTTCAGGGGGCGCAGTTCGTCAATGTCTTCGACATCCAGACCGGCACCCGCGGCTGGAGCCGCGGCGCCGGAGAGGCCGAGGATCTGCTGGTCATGGCGCAGCGCATCCTCGGTGCCACCGAGGCGCAGGGGTTCTTCCAGGCCGAGGCGATGGCCCAGGGCAAGGCCGGCTATCTTCCTGATACAACTCCGGATTTTCTCGACCGGCTGGAACGCCGTCTGGCCGGTTCGGTGGGCTCGGCCACGGCCCATGCGATGATCGCCCAGATCGTCGGCGGCAGCATGGTCTCGGTGGAGGATCTGATGGCGGTGGCCAACGAGACCGCACAGATCATGGAGTATTCAAGCCAGCTCGAGGCGAAGTCGGAAGAGCTCGCCCGCACCGCACGCCAACTGCGTGAGGCCAACGAGATGCTGCAGAAGCTCAGCGTGCAGAAGGACGCCTTCCTGAGCCAGATCAGCCACGAGCTGCGCACGCCGATGACATCGATCCGGGCGTTCTCGGAGATCCTGAAGGAGGCCGGCGATCTGCCGCCCGAGGACGCCAGCCGATACGCCGGCATCATCCAGGACGAGGCGATCCGGCTCACGCGGCTGCTCGACGACCTGCTCGACCTCTCGGTGCTCGAGGCCGGGCGCGTCCAGCTGAAGATCGAGGACAGCACGCTGCGCACGCTGATCGATCGGGCGCTGGTGGCATCGGGCTCGGTGGCTCCGCATCGCAGCTTCACCATCGACCGAGACGCCGCCGCCGAGGACATCGCCTTGCGCACCGACATCGGACGGCTCGCGCAGGTGTTCATCAACGTGCTGTCGAACGCCCGCAAGTACTGCGACGCAGAGCGGCCGCGGATGGATATCCATGTCCGGGAGGCCGGCGGCATGGTGACGGTGGATTTCGTCGACAACGGCTCGGGCATTCCCAAGAAGAGCCAGGCGCTGATCTTCGAGAAGTTCGCCCGTCTCACCGATCAGATGCAGGCCGGCGGGGCGGGGCTCGGCCTCGCGATCTGCCGCGAGATCATGCACAACCTCGGCGGCGAGATCAGCTATGTGCCGGGGCAGGGCGGGGCGGCATTTCGCGTGTCTTTTCCCGCCGTGCTGCCCGGCGAGATCACCGAAGGGACCGCCTCGGACGATGAGGCGCGCGCGGTGGCGCAGGCCGGGTAACCAGCCGTCAACCAAGCCATGTCACCACTCGGCCGCAGGCACGGACGGGCGGCGAGGGCGAGGATGGCGGCGATCGAGGCGGTGCTGAGGCGGAAGGCGACGGCGCAGCGACAGGCCGCGGCGGCCGGAACCGGCGAACCGCCCGCCGCCCGGGCCCTGCGGCGGGCGCTCGCGCGGGCGGCGCAGGGCGATTGCGGGCTGGCGCTCAAGGTCGGCACCGTGGCGGTGTCCGACGCCTCGCTGGCCGAGCTTCTCGACCTGCCCGAGGCGCGGGCCCTGCTCGCCGTGCTGGAAGGGCCGGGGGAGATGCTGGGGGTGATGGTCATCTGCGCCTCTTTCGCCGGAATGAGCAGCAGGGATCGGGTCACAAACGAACTGTACATGGCTGTAGCCGGGTTTTTTTGTGCCCTGATCTTCATATACAGCTCACCGTATCTGGGCGGAGCGGGCGGCAAGCTGGGGACCATTGCCTTCGGTTC
>PUNI01000444.1 GCA_003551745.1 Paracoccaceae bacterium
ATCCGGCGGTGACGGCGACCATCTGCGGGATCAGCCGGGCCGAGCGGGTGGCGCAGACGCTGGCGTGGGCGCGCTGGCCGATCCCGCAGGACTGCCGCGACGCGCTCGCCGCGCTGCCGGCAGCCACCGACGACCCCGAGGCCAGCCGGGTCTACTCCCCCGGCTGAGCCTGCCCCGCCCGCGCGCCGGGGCCCTCCGCCGCGGCGCTTCCCCCGGAGCTTTCGCGCGGGACCAGGAAGACCGGCAGCTCGACCCGCTGCGGCGTCTCGCGCCCCTCGAAGCGGGCGCGCAGCAGCTCGGCCGCGGTCCGGCCTATCTCGCGCCGCGGCGGCGCCACCGTCGACAGCCCGGCCACCGTCCGGTCGGCGAAGTCGAGCCCCCCGAAGCCGATCATCCGCACCCGTCCGGGCACCGCGATGCCCTGCCGCGCCGCCTCCATCCGCGCCCCCAGCGCGAGGATGTCGTTGGAGAACACCACCCCGTCCACTTCCGGCCGCCGCGCCACAAGATCGGCGAAGGCCGCCGCCCCGGCCGAGAAGCTCTGCCGGCCCGCATCCACCAGCTCCGGCGGCGCCAGCCCGCTGTGCGCGGCGATCACGTCGCGATAGCCGCCAGCCCGCTGCGCCGCCCGGTCGTCCACCTCCAGCCGGGCGCCGATGAAGACGACCCGCCGCGCCCCGGCCTCGATCAGATGGCGGGCCTGCATCCGCCCGACCTCGGCATGGGAAAAGCCCACCAGCATGTCGATCGGATGCGCCCCCATCTCCCACATCTCCACCACCGGCAGGTCCGCCCCTTCCAGCATCCGACGGGTCGCCCGGCTGTGGGCGAGCCCGGTCAGCACCATCCCCGCCGGCGCCCAGCTCAGGAAGGTGCGCACCAGCTCCTCCTCGGTCTCGGGCTCGTAATCGGTGTGCCCGAGCAGGATCTGATAGCCGGCCGGCATCAGCTCCTCCTGCAGCGCGCTCACCGTGTCGGCGAAGAACGAGTTCACCAGCGACGGCACCACCACGCCGACCACCCGCGTCCGCGCCGCCGCCAGCGCCCCGGCCATGCGGTTCGGCACATAGCGCAGGCTGTCGATCGCCTGCTGCACGCGCTGGCTCAGCTTCGGCGACACCGCCTCGGGCTCGCGCAGATAGAGCGAGACGGTGGAGGCCGAGACCCCGGCGGTGCGTGCCACATCGCTCATGGTGGCGCGCCGGGAGGTGCGGCGAACGCGCTTGCCGGTCATGGCGCCCCTCTCCACGGAAAAGGGGAGCGCGGCGCGGCGCCGCACTCCCCCTCGGCCCTGCGCCCTGCGGGGCTCACTGCATCGCAGAGGCGCGGTCGCTGTCCACCTGCGCCTCGGCACGCGCCACGGCGGCCTCGAAGGCTTCCAGGAACTCCGCGCCCGCGTCGCCGAAGCTCTCCAGATACCACTCCCGGATCGGGCCGGCATGCGCGCGGAACTGCTCCATCTCCTCCTCGGTCGGGGCATAGATCTCGCCGCCGGCTTCCAGCCACTTGGCGTAGGCGTCAAGCTCCTTGCGCGGCTGCATCCCGAACTGGATGGTCGACATCAGCGCGCCGCCATCCAGAACCACCTGCTGCTGCTCGGGCGTCAGCGAGCGGAACTTGTTGTTCCCGATGAACCACATCGAGGCCATGTAGGCATGCCCGTCCAGCGTGATGTGGCCAAGCTGCTCCTGGAAGTTCATGTTGGCGATGTCGCTGATCGAGTTCTTGGTGCCGTCGACCACGCCGGTCTGCAGCGCGGTATAGACCTCGAGCCAGGGGATCGGGGTGGGCGAGCCGCCCATCGAGCGCACCAGCCGTTGCTGGATTTCCGATTCGATGGTGCGGAAGCGCAGGCCCTCCACGTCCTCCGGCGTGCGGATCTGGCGATCCTTGCTGGCGAAGTTGCGCCAGCCGCCGGTCTGGGTCATCGCCAGCAGCAGGATGTCGTTGTTCGACGACTCGAGGATCTGGTCGCGGATGAAGTTGGTGAACTCCTGATCCTTCAGGGTCAGCTCCGCCACCCGGTCCGAGGTCAGCGCATAGGGGATGTCCATGCCCTGGATCGGCGGATAGATCGCCGAGGCCCCGCCGGCGGTGGCGGTGTAGAGGTCGACGACCCCGGCGCGCATCGATTCGAAGCACTCGTTGGCCGAGCCGCAGAGCTGGGCGCCGACGAAGATGTTCACCGTCACCTCGCCGCCGGTGCGCGCCTCGACGAAGTTCTTGAACACCTGCGCGGCGTCGTATTCCTGATCCTCCTCGTTGGCCAGGAACACGAGGTTCAACTCGGTGGCGTCGAGCGCGCTGGGCGCGAAGGCGCCAGCCATCGCCACAGCCCCCGCCATCAGCGCCGCACGCGTGCCCGTCAGGGCCTTGGTCGTTTCCATCATCACGGTTTCCTCCCTTGGATACGTTGAGCCTTCAGACATACCCGAGCTGGCGCGGCAGCCACATCACCAGATCGGGAAACAGCACGAGGCACACGACCACCGCGACCTCGAACAGGAAATAGGGGAGCAGATCCCAGGAGATCCGCTCGATCCGCTCGCCCGATATCCCGGAGACGACGAACAGCACGAGCCCCAGCGGCGGCGTGATCAGCCCGAGGATCAGGGTCACGCACATGACCACGGCGAAATGCACCGGGTGGATGCCGAGCCCGACCATGACCGGGGCGAGGATCGGGGCGAGGATCAGGATCGCCGGGCCGGCGTCCATGATCGTGCCGATCGCCAGCAGGAAAAGCACCACGATCAGGAACAGCAGCAGCGGATCGGTGGTGATGTTCAGGATCAGGTCGGAGACGAGCTGCGGCGTGCCCTTCAGGCTCACGAGCGAGGCGAAGCTCACCGCGGCGCCGACCAGGAGCAGGATGATCGCCGATTTCAGCGCCGCTGCGCTGAACACCCGGACGAGGTCGGTCAGGCTGATCTCGCGGGTGATGAAGAGACCCAGGATCATGGCATAGAAGGCCGCCACCGCCGCGCCCTCGGTGGGGGTGAAGATGCCGCCGACGATTCCGCCGATCAGGATCACCGGCGTCAGCATCGGCAGGAAGGCGCTCTTGCCGGTCCTCCAGGTCTCGGCCCAGGAGGCACGTTCCGAGGGTTCGGGAAAGCTGCGGAACCGCGCCACCACTGCCACCACCGCCATCAGGCCGAAGCCGATCAGCAGGCCGGGAATGATGCCGCCGGCGAACATCGCCGCCACCGAGACGTTCATGATGAAGGCATAGAGGATCATCAGCCCCGAGGGCGGGATGATCGAGGCGAGCACCGCCGAGGCCGCGGTGATCGCCGCCGAGAACGACTTGGTATAGCCCGCCTGGTGCATCCCGGGGATCATCACACCGCCCAGGGCCGAGGCATCGGCCACCGCCGAGCCCGAGCCGCCCGCCAGCATTATCGACGAGGTGATCGAGACCTGCCCGAGCCCCGCCTTGCGGTGGGCCACGAAGCTCTCGGCGAAGCGCACGATCCGGCTGGTCACACCGCCCGCGGTCATCAGCTCGCCGGCGAGGATGAAGAAGGGCAGGGCCATCAGCGGGAAGCTGTCCATGCCCGCGAAGAGCCGCTGAACCAGCAGGTTGAGGAAGGGAATGCGGTCCTCGATCAGGAGCGTCAGGCCGGGCGCGAGCAGCATCACGAAGACGATGGGCGTGCCGATGACCAGCAGGCCGAGGAAGATCCAGAGGTAGAGAAGGGCCATCGCTCAGCTCCCCGACGCGGTGGAGGAGCCGAAGACGTTCACCGTGTATCGGCCCGGGTGGAACAGGTTGGCGAACAGCCGCAGCAGCCGCTCCAGCGAGACGAGGGCGACCAGACCGAAGCCGATGGGCATGATCGCATAGACATAGCTCAGGGGCAGTTGCAGCGCGAGCGTGAAGGAGGTTCCGGCGCGCGACATCAGCCCCCAGCCCAGCCAGATCGCGCCGCAGAGCATGACGAACACCGACAGCTCGATGGCGAGGCCGACATAGCGCATGATCGGCCGGTCCTGGATCGCGGCCACGAAGAGGTCGAGGCTGACGTTCATCCCGTAGCGATGGGCCGTCGGGAAATAGAGGAACGCCATCCACACCATCATCGTGCGCGACAGCTCCTCGGTCCATCCGAAGCTGTCGGCCAGCACGTAGCGGTAGAAGACATGGACGATGACGATGCCCAGCATGCCGAACAGCAGGGCCGTCGCCAGCCATCCCGCCACCCGCGTCAGCCAGCTGTTGACGAACCCCAGGGCCCGGATCGTCGCATCCATCCCATCCTCCCCGCCACGCCACTCCCTCCCCGAAGTGTTTTCTGTCGTAGCGTTGCGAAAATTCGTAGCATCGCCACCCCGAACTGTCAAACACATCCTGAAAAATTTGGCAGATTGGAGATTACAGTATTGTAATACATGATAAAAATAACACGCCTCTTGGCCGCCTTGACATCCCGCCATGCTGTCGTCAAATTTCGCACTGCTACGAGGAAATTCCGGCGCAAGCGTGTCGGGGCCGTGGTGGGAGGACTTCGGTGGGCAGGCGGGAGGGCGCGCAGTTGCGGAGCCGGCGTTGGTACGACGCGGCGGACATGCGCGGCTTCGCCCACCGGCAGCGGACCCAGCAGATGGGCTTCGCGCGCGAGGAGTTCATGGGCAAGCCCGTGATCGCGATCCTCAACACCTGGTCGGACCTCAGCCCCTGCCATGCCCATCTGCGCCACCGCGCCGAGGCGGTGAAGCGCGCGGTCTGGGCCGGGGGCGGCTTTCCGGTGGAGCTGCCGGCGCTGTCGCTCGGCGAGGTGATGGTGAAGCCCACCACCATGCTCTACCGCAACCTCCTCGCGATGGAGGCCGAGGAGCTCTTGCGCTCGCACCCGGTCGACGGCGCGGTGCTGATGGGCGGCTGCGACAAGACCACGCCGGGCCTTCTGATGGGTGCGATCTCGATGGATATCCCGGCGCTGTTCTGCCCTGCCGGACCGATGCTGAACGGCCGCTGGAAGGGCCGCACCCTGGGCGCCGGCACCCATACCCGTGCCTACTGGGACAAGCTGCGGACAGGCGAGATCGGAGAGGCCGACTGGATCGACCTCGAAAGCCGGATGACCCGCTCGCACGGCACCTGCAACACCATGGGCACTGCCTCGACCATGACCTCGATCGTCGATGCCATGGGGCTCACCCTGCCCGGCGCCTCGTCGGTGCCGGCGGCCGATTCCGGCCACATCCGCATGGCCGCCGCCTGCGGCACCCGCATCGTGGAGATGGTGCGCGAGGATCTTCGCCCCTCGGACATCCTGAGCGCGGCGAGCTTCCGCAACGGCGCCCATGTCTACATGGCGCTGGGGGGCTCGACCAACGCGGCGGTGCATCTCGTGGCGCTGGCCCGGCGCGCCGGCATCGCCTTCGGGCTCGACGACCTCGACGCCATCGCCCGCAAGGTGCCGGTGCTTGCCAACCTCTACCCCTCGGGCGACCGGCTGATGGAGGATTTCTACTACGCCGGCGGCCTGCCCGCCCTGCTCGCCCGCCTCGCCCCGATGCTGGACCTGACCGCCCGCACCGCCACTGGCACGCTCGCCGACGTGGTGGAAGGCGCAGAGTGCCACGACGACGAGGTGATCCGCCCGATGGACCGCCCTGTGACGGAGGGCGCGGCGCTCGCCGTTCTCCGCGGGAACCTCGCCCCCGACGGGGCAGTGATCAAGCCGAGCGCGGCGAGCCCGCATCTTCTGCGCCACACCGGCCGGGCGGTGGTGTTCGACAGCCAGGCGGAGCTGGCCGCACGGATCGACGACCCCGCGCTGGGGATCACCGCCGAGACGGTGCTGGTGCTGCGCAACGCCGGGCCGAAGGGCGCGCCGGGGATGCCGGAATGGGGCGCGCTGCCGATCCCGAAGCATCTGCTTGCCGAGGGCGTGCGCGACATGGTGCGGATTTCCGACGCGCGCATGTCGGGCACCCATTACGGCACCTGCGTGCTGCATGTGGCGCCCGAGGCGGCGGTGGGTGGGCCGCTCGCGCTGGTGGAGACCGGCGACGAAATCACGCTGGACGTGGAGGGCCGGCGGCTGGAACTGCACGTATCCGAGGCCGAGCTTGACCGCCGCCGCGCGCTCTGGCAGCCGCCGGCCCCGCGCAGCACCCGCGGCTATACCGCGCTCTACTGCGCCCATGTCACCCAGGCCGACCAGGGCTGCGACTTCGACATCCTCGCCGGCGGGCAGGACGAGCCCGAGCCGGAGATCTTCTGAACGCCAAGCGAAAGTGACCCGATGACCCTGCCCGAGAACCGCTTCAAGTCGTGGATGCAGTCCCCGCCCGCGCGCCCGCCGCTGGGAAGCTGGCTGATGGCGGCAAGCCCGATCACCGCCGAGGCGATGGGCTGGGCCGGCTTCGACTGGCTGGTGGTGGACATGGAGCACACGCCGATCGATCTGCCCGCCGTCACCGCAATGCTGCAGGCGGTGGCCGGCACGCCGGCCGAGGCGGTGGTGCGGGTGCCGTGGAACGATGCGGTTACGGTCAAGCGGGTGATGGACGCCGGCGCCCGCACGCTGATGTTTCCCTTCGTGCAGTCGGCCGAGGAGGCGCGCCGCGCGGTGGCCGCCACCCGCTATCCGCCCGAGGGCGTGCGCGGGGTGGCCGGCATGCACCGGGGCAGCCGCTTCGGCACCATCCCCGATTACGTCACCCGCGCGAACGCGCAGGTGGCTGTGATCATTCAACTGGAGACGCCCGAGGCGGTGGCCGCGCTGCCCGAGATTGCTGCGGTGGCGGGGGTGGACGCGGTCTTCACCGGCCCCTCGGACCTTTCGGCGGCTATGGGGCATCCGGGTGCGGCGGGGCACGCCGAGGTTCGGGCGGCTCTGCGCGCGGCGGCGGCCGAGGCCCGCCGGCTGGGCATTCCCTGCGGGATCGTCGGGGGGGACGTGGCGACGGTGCAGGGTTTCATGGAGGACGGTTTCAGTTTCGTTGCGATCGGCTCGGACCTTGCCCACATGATGGGAGCGGCCCGGCGCGCGCTGGCCGATCTGCGCGCAGAGGCGCCCTCGCCGGCCGCGGGAACGGCCTATTAGGGAGGGCGGCATGTCTTTCGAGACGGCGCTGGCGGCGCAGGCGCGGCTGGGCGAGTGCCCGCTCTGGGACACCGAGGCGCAGGTTCTTTGGTGGGTGGACATCGAGGCGCCCTCGCTCAACCGCTTCGATCCCGCCACGGGCGAGAACCGCGCGATCGCGATGGACGAGAACATCGGCTGCGTCGGCCTGCGCCGGGCGGGCGGATTCATCGCGGGATTGCGCTCGGGGCTGTGGCTTCTGGGCGGCAACGGCGAACGCGAACGCCACATCGCCAACCCCCAGCCCGACTATCGGGTGAGCCGGTTCAACGACGGGAGGGTGGATCCGTGGGGCCGGTTCTGGGCGGGCACGATCCACGAGCTGCGCGACGCGCCGCTGGCGGGGCTGTGGCGGGTGGACGCCGACCTCTCCTGCATCCATGTCGGCTGGGACATCACCGTGTCCAACGGGCTGGCGTTCTCGCCCGACCGGCGCTGGATGTATCACGCCGACACGCCTGCGCATGTGGTCTGGCGCTATGCGCTCGACCCGGAGACCGGCGCAGTGCTCGGCGACCGCGAGGTCTTCCATAAGCTCCCCCATGGCAACGGTCGGCCCGACGGGGCGGCGGTGGATATCGAGGGCTTCTATTGGTCGGCGCTCTACGAGGGCGGCCGGGTGGTGCGGATCTCGCCCGCGGGCGAGATCGTCGCCGAGCATCCCCTTCCGGCGCGCTGTCCGACCATGTGTGCCCTGGGGGGCGAGGACCTGCGCACGCTCTACGTCACCTCGGCGCGGCACGGGCGCAGCGCGGCAGAGCTGGCCGAGTGGCCGGAGTCGGGCAACATCTTCGCGATGCGGGTCGAGGTGCCGGGCCAGCCCGAGCCGCGGTTCGCGGGCTGAGGGGGCGGGGATGGTCGAGATGCCGGCGGTGTTCCCCTCGCTCGACGGCGCGCGGGTGCTGGTGACGGGCGGCGCGACCGGGATCGGGGCGGAGCTGGTGCGGGCCTTCGCGGATCAGGGCGCGCGGCTGGGCGTGCTCGACATCGACGAGGCCGCCGGGGCGGCGCTGGCGGCGGAACTGGGCGACGGGGTGGCGTTCCGGGCCTGCGATCTGCGCGACATCGCGGCGCTGGAGGCCGCGGTTGCCGCGCTGGCGGACGATATGGGCCCGTTCGGGGTGCTGGTGAACAACGCCGCGCGCGACGACCGGCACGAGTTCGCCAGCCTGACGCCCGCCTACTGGAACGACTGCCTCGCCACCAACCTCACCCACCAGGTCTTCGCCGCCCGCGCCGTGCTGCCGGGGATGCAGGCCGCCGGCGCGGGCGCAATCGTCAACATGGGCTCGATCAGCTGGATGCGCGGGCGCGCAGGGATGCTCGGCTACACCACCGCGAAGGCGGCGATCAGCGGGATGACGCGGTCGCTGGCGGCCGAGCTGGGGCCGATGGGGATCAGGGTGAACTCGGTGGTGCCGGGCGCAATCCTGACCGAGCGGCAGGAAAAGCTGTGGCTGACGCCCGAGATGAACGCCCGGTTCCTGCGCGAGCAGGCGCTGAAGTTCCGGCTGGAGCCGCGGCACATCGCGCCGATGGTGCTGTTTCTCGCCTCGGATGCCGCGGCGGGCTGCACCGGGCAGGATTTCATCGTCGATGCCGGGCTCACGCTGAACTGAGCCGGCCGGAAGGAAAGGAACACCCCATGACCACCCTCCGCTACGGCATCGTCGGCGCGGGCATGATGGGCCAGGAGCACATGCGCAACATCGCGCTCCTCGAAGGCACGGCGATCACGGCGCTGGCCGACCCCGAGGAAGGGATGCGCGCGGCCGCCGCCACCCTGGCGCCTTCTGCGCGCACCTATGCCGACCACCGCGAGATGCTGTCGGCCGATCTCTGCGACGCCTATGTGCTGGCCGCGCCGAACGACCTCCACATCGGACTGATGCGTGACCTGCTGGCCACGGGCAAGCCGATCCTCTGCGAGAAGCCGCTCGCCACCTCCGCCGCCGACTGCCGCGAGATCATGCGGCTTGCCGTGGGCCGCGCCGCGCCGGTGTGGGTGGCGATGGAATACCGCTACATGCCCCCCGTCACCCGGCTGATCGAGGCGCTGAACGCCGGCCTCGCCGGCAAGCCGCGGATGATGGCGATCCGCGAGCACCGTTTTCCGTTCCTCCCCAAGGTCGGCGACTGGAACCGGTTCAACGCCCGGACCGGCGGCACGCTGGTGGAGAAATGCTGCCATTTCTTCGACCTGATGCGGCTGCTGCTCGGCTCGGACCCGGTGCGCGTCTACGCCAGCGGCGGGTCGGACGTGAACCACCGCGACGAGCGGATCGACGGCCGCACCCCCGACATCCTCGACAACGCCTTCGTCTGTGTCGATTTCGCCTCGGGCGCGCGGGCGATGCTCGACCTCTGCATGTTCGCCGAGGGCTCCCACTGGCAGGAGGTGATCTCGGTCACCGGCGAGCGCGCCCGCCTCGACGCTTTCGTGCCGGGTCCGGCGCGCTTCTCGCCCGACGGCAAGGAACGGCATTCGGAATTCGCCGTCTCCGACCGCGCCGAGAAGCGCGAGCGCCGCGAGGTGATCGCGGTGGATGAGCGCATCCTGCGCGCGGGCGACCACCACGGCTCGACCTTCTTCCAGCACGAACGTTTCCTCGGGCTCTTGCGCGCCGGCTGGGGTGCGCCCGAGGTGAGCCTCGAGGACGGCTGGTGGTCGGTGCTGGTGGGCGAGGCGGCGGAACGCTCGATCCGCACCGGTCAGGCGGTGGAGCTGGGCGCGGGCGGGCACGGCGCAGCCTCGGCGGCATGAGCGCGCCGGAGGTCTGGGGGCGGCTGCCCGACGGCACCGAGGTGCTGCGGGTGACATTGGAGGGCGGCGGGCTGACCGCCCGCTTCCTGACCTGGGGCGCGGTGCTGCAGGACCTGCGGCTTTCGGGTCACGCCGCGCCGCTGGTGCTGGGGCTGGAGCGGCTGGAGGACTACCTCGGCGGCGCGCCCTATTTCGGCGCCACCGTGGGGCGCTGCGCCAATCGCATCGCGGAGGGGCGGTTCACCCTCGACGGCCACACGGTGCAGCTCGACGTCAACCACGGCCGGCATCACCTCCACGGCGGGCGCGCCGGCACTGGCAAACTGCCGTGGCGGCTGGAGGGGCAGGACGGCAGCGGTCTGCGGCTCGGGCTCGACCTGCCCGACGGGCACATGGGCTATCCCGGCCGGCTGCGGATCGCGGCCGAGTTCCGGTTGCTGGAGGGCGCCGTACTCGACATCCGCTACGAGGCCGAGACCGACGCACCGACGCTCTGCAACCTCGCCCATCACAGCTATTTCACGCTGCAGGAGGGCGGCATCGGCGGGCACGACCTGCGGATCGCGGCCGCGCGCTACCTCCCCGCC
>PUNI01000503.1 GCA_003551745.1 Paracoccaceae bacterium
AACTCGGGTGACCACTGGATTTCCAATCGCGGCAATCCGGTCTCGGCGTCGACCGACCGTGTGGCGTTGCCCAACAACTCCAGGTTGATCTGGCCGGCCGTCGTCCGCAGGTCGAGCAACTGCTCGCGGCGACCCCGCAGCGTCTGATCGATCAGCTCGAAGCGTTCCAGCATCGGGTCGGCGATCTCGACTTCACCAGCCTCACGGGCCTCGGCGACTGGAACGAGATGATCTATCTGGACCGGCTGCAGGAAGGCGACACCGCGCTCTTCGTCGAAGACTTCAACCTGCCCGACCGGCGCACCGCCGCCCGCTACGAGTTCAGCCGCGACGCCTTCAGCCTCTCGGTCTCGCTGGACCAGTTCCGCAAGGTCGAGGATATCGACCTCCCCGATGTGGTGGGCACGGGGATCGATCTTCTCGGCACCGCCCGAGGCCGCGGCTGGTCGGTGGCGGGCAGCTATGATTTCGGAAACGGCCGGCTGTCGCTGGGCTATGAGGATCTGCGCATCACCTCCGACGCCGACAGCTTCCGCGCGACCCATGCCATCATCGGCGCCGAGGCGCGCTTCGATGCGGTGACGGTCAAGGCGATCTACGGCCGCGCGGGCGCCGATCTCGGCGATTTCCTCGAACTGTTCGACTTCTCGCGCGACCAGTATGGCGCCTCGGTCGAGGCGCGGGTCGATGCGGTAACGGTCAGCCTCTTCGGCAACCGCGACTTCTTCCGCAACCGGAAGGCCGGCCTCGGCGCCAGCTACGACCTCGGCGGCGGCGCGGAGATCGTGGGCGCGGTGGCGCGGGAGCGGCCGCTGGCGGGCGCCAACCGCACCCGGGCCGATTTCGGCGTGGCAATGACCTTCTGACCCCGACGCCCGCGCCCCGGCGCCCCCTTGAGGCCGTCCCCCGCCTTGCGTTACCAAGGTGCATGCGCCGTGTCCTGATCGCCCTCGCCGCCCTGCCCGTTCTGGCCCTCCCCGCCGCGGCGGAGGTGCGCTTTTCCGGCGACGCCCGGATGGGCGTCGTCTACGACTCGGACGCGCGCGACGGCAACGACAGCCGCCTGCGCTTCGACAGCCGCGCCGAGCTGCGCATCGAGCTGCGCGGCCAGACCGACGGCGGACTGCGCTATGGCATCGCGCTCGACCTCGACGAGTTGCCCCGTACCCGCCGCCGCGGCGACGACTGACGGAAGATGTCGTTCGACAGCGTCACCGCGCGGCTGCGCGCCGCGGAAGAAAACGCCGGCCGGCCAACGGGGTCTGTGCAGCTGATCGCCGTCTCGAAGGAGCAGCCGGCGGGGCGCGTTGAGTCCGTGCTTGCGGCCGGACACCGCGTCTTCGGCGAGAACCGCGTGCAGGAGGCGCAGGGCAAATGGCCCGACTGGCGCGCCCGCTTCGACCCGCTGACGCTGCATCTGATCGGCCCCTTGCAGACGAACAAGGCCCGCGCTGCGGTGGAGCTCTTCGACGCCATCCAGACGCTCGACAGGCCGCGGCTCGCCACCACCCTGGCGCGGCTCGCCCAGGAGCGCGGCGCCTGTCCCGAGATCTTCATCCAGGTCAACACCGGCGCCGAGTCGCAGAAGGCCGGCGTGCTGCCCGAGGCCGCCGACGGCTTCATTGCCGAGGCGCGCGCGCTCGACCTGCCGGTGGCGGGGCTGATGTGCATCCCGCCCGTCGCGGACGACCCTGCCCCCCACTTCCGCCTGCTGGCGGGGATTGCCGCCCGCAACGGGCTGGCCGGGCTCTCGATGGGCATGAGCGAGGATTTCGAGACCGCCGTGGCCCTCGGTGCCACCCATGTCCGCGTCGGCTCCGCGATCTTCGGCGCGCGGCCGAAGCCGGAGTGAGCCCGCCACCCGAGATGCGCCGGGCGCCGGTCAGCCCCGCACCACGACCCGGGTGCCATAGCGGATCCGCGGCACGATCCAGCGCAGATGCGCGCGGTGGAAGGCCACGCAGCCGGCGGTGGGATGGCGCGGCCCGCGCCAGACATGCAGGAAGATCGCCGAGCCGGCGCCGCGCACCGCCCGAGGCCAGTTCCAGTCGGTGATGATGACGATGTCATAGAGCGGATCGGCCCGCCGCAGCCGCTCGGCCGAGCCGGCAAAGGGTGCCCGCACCATCAGGTTGTAGTCCTCTTGGCCGGGATCGTCGCACCACAGCTCCCGCGGTCCGATCGGCAGCGCCCAGTCCGCCGGCCGCGCCAGCCGGTCAGGCCGGTACAGCAACCCGACGATCGCGTGCACGCCTTCCGGCGTCGCCCCGTCGCCCTCGCGCTTGTCTCGCCGCACGCCGCCGCGCCCGATGGCGCAGGGGAAGCGACGGCCCAGAAAGCGGCAGCCCGTCCGCGTGATGACCAGATCATCCGGCCTCGCCGGCCGTCGGCTCACAGAAGATGCCCCGATTTCTCGGCCTTGGTCGCCAGATAGCCCGCGTTGTGCGCAGTCTCGCCCACCTTCAGCGGCACGCGCTCGGCCACCTCGATCCCGTTGGCCGCCAGCATCCGCATCTTGCCGGGGTTGTTCGTCAGAAGCCGCACCGCCGAAAAGCCCATCCGCTTCAGCAGCCCCGCGCCCAGCCGGAAATCGCGCTCGTCGTCCTCGAAGCCGAGCCGGTGGTTGGCCTCTACCGTGTCGAATCCCTGATCCTGCAGGCTGTAGGCGCGCATCTTGTTGGCCAGCCCGATCCCGCGCCCCTCCTGATTGAGGTAGAGCAGCACGCCTGCACCCTCGGCGCCCATCTGCGCCAGCGCTGCGCGCAGTTGCGGGCCGCAATCGCATTTCAGGCTGCCCAGCACATCGCCCGTGAAGCAGGCCGAATGCAGCCGCGCCAGCACCGGCGCATCCCGCGCCGGCTTTCCGATCTCGATGGCGTAGTGCTCCTCGCCGCCATCCTCGGGGCGGAACACATGCACCCGGCCGGCCTCCGAGGCGGCCATTGGCAGGCGTGCGCTGATCACCGGATAGAGCGGCGCGGCGCGGTAGAGTTCCGGCTCGGCCGCCTCCGCCTCGATCAGCGTCAGGCTGTTCTCGGCGGCCAGCGCCAGAGGCCGCTCCACCGGCAGCACCAATGCGGCAGGCAAAAGCTGCGCCGACTTCACCAGCACCAGCGCCGCGCGGTGCAGGGCCGCCGAGCCGCCGCGCTCGGTGCGCAGCGGCCCCTTCATCGGCGCCTTCAGGTCGTCGGACGGATCGGCAAGCGCCCGGATCCAGGCAACACCCGCATTCGCGGGGATCAGAACCCGGGCCAGATCGCCATCATAGGCCGGCGTCTTCAGGGTCTGCGCCCGATGCCCGGTGATCGCCAGCACCGGCGTGCCACCCAGAAGCCGCAACTCGGCCAGGCGCGGCGCGTCCAGCGCCTCGGCCGCCACCACCAGCACGCCGCGCCCGCCCTCGGTCAGCACCACCGGCACGCCCATGCGCAGATCGGCCCGCGACCGGTTCAGGCGTTCGACGATGCTGGGGCTTAGGGGCATGGGACCCGTTCCTTGAGGCCTCGCACACATAGCGCGCTGCCGCGCCGAGTGAAACATTCTCCCACATTGCGACACGTCGGCGTGAGGTTTCTGTTGCAAATCTTGGAGTTCACGGCCGGCGCACGCATCTGCGAGCCACAACACAGGCAAGTGAGCGGAGGAAACCCGATGTCCAGGCTCAAGAAGATCCTTCTCGTCGACGATGATGCCGACCTGCGCGAGGCGCTGTCGGAACAGCTGGTCATGACGGAGGATTTCGACGTCTTCGAGGCTGCCGACGCCGCCGAGACGATGGAGAAGATAAAGGCCGGCCCCTATGACCTCGCCATTCTCGACGTCGGCCTGCCCGATGCCGACGGGCGCGAGCTCTGCAGGGTGATGCGCAAGCAGGGGGTGAAGTATCCCGTGATCATGCTCACCGGCCATGACAGCGACGCCGACACCATCCTCGGCCTCGATGCCGGCGCCAACGACTATGTCACCAAGCCCTTCAAGTTTCCGGTCCTTCTCGCCCGCATCCGCGCACAGCTGCGCCAGCACGAGCAGTCCGAGGACGCGATCTTCCAGCTCGGGCCCTATACCTTCAAGCCGTCGATGAAGCTCCTGACGGACGAGCGTGACCGCAAGATCCGGCTGACCGAGAAGGAAACCAACATCCTCAAGTTCCTCTACCGCGCGCCAGAGGGCGTGGTGCCGCGCGACGTGCTGCTGCACGAGGTCTGGGGCTACAACGCCGGCGTCACCACCCACACGCTGGAGACCCACATCTACCGTCTGCGCCAGAAGATCGAGCCCGATCCGTCGAACGCGCGCATCCTCGTCACCGAATCCGGCGGCTACCGGCTGGCCGGCTGAGCCGTCAGGCGGACGGCGCCCGTACCCGGACGGGCGGGCGCCATGCAGGGGCCTTCCGCCGCGCGCGGCAGGCCCCTATCTTTCAGACATGGCCGCAGTCACCTCTGGGCGTCTGACGTGAGCCGCCTGATCGTAGCCTCGAACCGCACCGCCACACCCGGCGCCGACCGCTCCGGGGGGCTGGCGGTGGCGCTGGCCGATGCGCTGACCGAGCGCGGCGGCGGGGTCTGGTTCGGCTGGTCGGGCGAGGTTCTCGACCATGGCAGCCGTGGCGTGCGCATCTTCGCCGATGGCGACATCGATTTCGTGCTTGCCGATCTGACCCGGGACGAGCACGCGGGCTACTACCTCGGCTATGCCAACGACACGCTGTGGCCGGTGTTCCACTATCGGGTCGATCTGGCGCATTTCGACGAGGCCGCCTTCGAGGTCTATGCCGCCGTCAACCGCCGCTTCGCCGGGCTGCTCTTCCAGCAGCTGCGCCGCGACGACATCGTCTGGATCCACGACTATCACTTCCTGCTCTTCGGCCATGAATTGCGCAACAACGGCTGGCGCGGCCCCATCGGCTTCTTCCTGCACATCCCGTTTCCGCCGCCCGAGGTTCTGGCCGCGCTGCCGCAGCACCAGCGCCTCGCCCGCGCGCTGGCCGACTGCGACCTGATCGGCTTCCAGACCAAGCGCGACGTCGGCAACTTCACCCGCTACATGACCGAGGAGCACGGCGCGGAGGCGGGCGAGGACGGACATCTGCGGGCGTTCGGCCGCAAGCTCAGGGTCGAGGCCTTCCCCATCGGCATCGACCCGGCCGAATTCGCCCGCCTTGCCGACGGCGCCGAGGCCCGCGAGGCCGCCGGGCGCCTGGGCCGGCTGATAGAGAACCGCGCCCTCGTGATCGGCGTCGACCGGATGGATTACTCCAAGGGTCTGCCGCAGCGGCTGGAAGCCTTCGGCCGGCTGCTCGACGAGCACGAGGGCCTGCGCGGGCGGGTGAGCCTGCTGCAGATCGCGCCGCCCTCGCGCGAGAACGTGCACGCCTACCGCGAGCTGCGCGAGGAGCTCGACCGTCTCGCCGGCCGCGTCAACGGGGATCATTCCGACCTCGACTGGGTGCCGATCCGCTATCTCGCCCGCGGCTACCCCCGCGAACAGCTGGCCGGGCTCTACCGCCTGGCCCGGGTCGGCCTTGTCACGCCGCTCCACGACGGGATGAACCTCGTCGCCAAGGAATATGTCGCCGCCCAGCAGCCCGAGGATCCCGGGGTGCTGATCCTGTCGGAATTCGCCGGCGCGGCGGAACGGATGGAGGCCGCGCTGCTGGTCAACCCCCACGACATCGGCGGGGTCGCCGGCGCCATCCGCCACGCGCTGGAGATGTCGCTGGAGGAACGCATCGAGCGCTGGCAGGCCCTCGACGCCGAGGTGCGCCGGAACGACGTCGCCCGCTGGCGCCGCAGCTTCCTCGACGCGCTCGACACGGTGCGGGCACCCGCATGAGTCGAACGGTTCGGACGCCGGCATGAGCCGCGGGGACCTGGAAGCCCTGGCGCTGGGGCCGGCCGATGCGCTCTTTCTCGATTTCGACGGCACGCTGGTCGAGATCGGCCCCGACCCCGACGCGATCACCCTGCCCCCGGCCACCGCCGAGGATCTCGCCCGCCTCGCGGCCCGGCTCGGCGGCGCGCTGGCGGTGATTTCCGGACGCGACCTGCGCGACCTGGCCCGGCGCACGCCGGATGCGCTGTGGCGTCTGGGCGGCCACGGGCTGGAGGCGCTGGCTCCCGGCGCCGCCCCGCCGCCCGCCCCGGCCCCGCCCCCCGCTGCCGTGCTCGGCCCGCTGCGGGCGGCCGTGGCCGCACACCCCGGCACCCGGCTGGAGCTGAAGGGGCCTGTCGCTGCGCTGCACTACCGCGCAGCGCCGGAGGCCGAGGCGGCCTGCCAGGCTGCGGCCCGCGTGGCGGCACAGGCGGTGCCAGACCATGTGGTGCAGGCCGGCAAGCGGGTCGTCGAGGTCAAGCCCGCTGCCGCCAGCAAGGGGGCGGCGCTGCGGCGGATGATGGCGGCGCCGCCCTTCGCCGGCCGCCGCCCGGTGATGCTGGGCGACGACGCCACCGACGAGGACGCGATGCGCGCCGCGCTCGATCTCGGCGGCCTGGCGGTCAAGGTCGGCGCCGGCGACAGCGTCGCGCCCCTGCGCGCGGCGTCGCCGGCGGCGGTGCGCGCCTGGCTGGCGCGGGCCGCCGGGCGCTGAGCTGCGCGCCCTGCTTCGCGCCCCGATCGTCACGCCCGCGGCCCGAACCTCCCTCCGGCCTGAGGCCCGCGGATGGCAGCGGCACGGTCCGGTCCGCCCGGGCTTGTGCCTGCCGCGCGATCCGTGGTTTCAGACGCCTGCCTCGAGCGGAGATGCCCATGCCCTTCACCCTCGCCACCTGGAACATCAACTCCGTCCGCCTGCGCGCGGGGCTGGTGCGCCGGCTCCTGACCGAGGAAGCCCCCGACATCCTGTGCCTGCAGGAATGCAAGAGCCCGGTCGAGAAGATGCCGCTCGAGGCCTTCGCGGCGCTTGGCTGGGGCCATGTCGTCGCGCGCGGCCAGAAGGGCTACAACGGCGTGGCGATCCTGTCGCGGCTGCCGATCGAGGATGCCGGTGCGATCGACTGGTGCGGCCGCGGCGACGCGCGCCATGTCGCCGCCCGGCTCGCGGGTGGGACGGTGATCCACAACCTCTACATCCCCGCCGGCGGTGACGAGCCCGACCCGGAGCGCAACCCCAAGTTCGCCCACAAGCTGCAGTTTCTCGACGAGTTGCGCGCCTGGGGCCGCGCCGCCGCGCCGCGCCGCTCGATCCTCGTCGGCGACCTCAACATCGCCCCGCGCGCCGACGATGTGTGGGACCACAAGGCCCTTCTCAAGGTCGTCAGCCACACGCCGGTCGAGGTCGAGGGCCTGACCGCGGCGGCCGAGGCCGGCGGCTGGGTCGACGTCACGCGCGCCGACATCCCCGAGGGCCGGCTCTATTCCTGGTGGTCCTACCGGGCGCGGGACTGGGACGCCTCGGACCGCGGCCGCCGGCTCGACCACATCTGGGCCAGCCGCGACATCGCCGCGGCCGCCCACGCAAGCCGCATCCTCCGCCCCGTCCGCGGCTGGGAGCAACCCTCCGACCACGCCCCCGTCTTCGCCCGCTTCGATCTCTGAGCCCCTTGGCCTTTTTCGCCGTCGCGCACATATAGGCGCACAGGCAAGGACAATGCGAAGGGGAGGGACATGCTGGGATTCGGAAAGCGCAGCGACCAGCCGGCTGTCGCGGGCGCCGGCGACCTGGTGATCGACGGCTCCGAACGCGACTTCATGCAGCAGGTCGTGGAGGCGAGCCGCGAGGTGCCGGTGATCGTCGATTTCTGGGCGCCGTGGTGCGGCCCCTGCAAGACGCTCGGCCCGGCGCTGGAAGCCGCCGTCACGGCGGCGCGCGGCAAGGTCCGCATGGTCAAGATCAACGTCGACGAGAACCAGGCGCTGGCCGCGCAGCTGCGCATCCAGTCGATCCCCACCGTCTATGCCTTCTGGCAGGGCCAGCCGGCCGACGGCTTCCAGGGCGCGCTGCCCGGCTCCGAGATCAAGGCCTTCGTCGACCGCATCGCGGCGCTGGCCGGCGACGGCGGGCTGGGCGAGGCGCTCGAGTCGGCCGAGGCGATGCTGGCCGAGGGCGCAGTGGCCGAGGCCGCGCAGACCTTTGCCGCGATCCTGCGCGAGGATCCCGCCAGCGCGCCCGCGCAGGGCGGGCTGATCCGCACCTACATCGCGGCCGGTCAGCTCGATCAGGCCGAGCAGATGCTTGCCGGCGTGTCCGAGGAGATGGCAGGCACCGCCGAGATCGAGGCCGCCCGGGCGCAGATCGCCCTGGCGCGACAGGCCGCCAACGCCGGCCCGGTGGACGAGTTGCGCGCCACCGTCGCCGCCGAGCCGGACAACCACCAGGCCCGCTTCGATCTTGCCCAGGCGCTTCACGCAGGCGGCGACACCGCCGCGGCGGTGGACGAGTTGCTTGAGTTGTTCCGCCGCGACCGCGACTGGAACGAGGGCGCCGCCAAGAGCCAGCTCTTCACGATCTTCGACGCCCTCAAGCCCAACGACCCGGTCGCGCTGAAGGGGCGGCGCAAGCTCAGCTCGATGATGTTCGCCTGAGAATCGTGACCGCCGGCGCGATTGCCGCCGACAGGGGACGGGCTAACTCGTGCGCATGATCAAACCGGCCGACCTGCCCGAGACGATCCCGATATTCCCGCTGCCGGGCGCCCTGCTGCTGCCGCGGGCCCGGCTGCCGCTGCACATCTTCGAGCCGCGCTATCTGGCGATGATCGAGGCCTGCCTCGCCACCCAGCACCGGCTGATCGGCATGATCCAGCCCGCGCAGGCGCCCGGTACGCGCGAGAAGCGGCTTCACAGCATCGGCTGCGCGGGCCGGCTGACCGGCTTTTCCGAGACCGAGGACGGCCGCTATCTGATCACCCTGTCGGGCATCTCCCGCTACCGCGTGTTGCGCGAGACCACTGACGGCACGCCATTCCGCACCGTTGCCGCCTCCTGGGAGGGTTTCGGCCGCGACATGGGCCCCGCCGAGACCGATCCTGGCTTCAAGCGCCCGCCGTTCCTCGATCTGCTCGGCCGCTTCTTCGCGCAGCAGAACCTGTCCACCGACTGGGACAGTCTGAAGGAGGCCGAAGAGGAGTTGCTGATCAACTCGCTGGCCATGCTCTGCCCCTTCGATCCGGAGGACAAGCAGGCACTGCTCGAGGCACCCTCCCTCGCCACCCGGCGCGAGACGCTCGTCACCCTGATCGAGTTCGCCCTGCGCGGCGGCTCCAGCGAGGAGATGCTGCAATGACGGAAAGCCCGCACCCCGACTCCACCGCCGCCGCACCGCATCCCGACTGCAAGCGCTATGACCGGCGCATGCTGGAGACGCTGGTCTGCCCGGCCACGCGCGCACCGCTCAGCTTCGACCGCGACCGGCAGGAACTGGTCAGCCGGGCCGCACATCTCGCCTATCCGATCCGGGACGGCATCCCGATCATGCTGATCCACGAGGCCCGCGAGACCGACTGACGGGCCGCGCCGCAGCAGGCCGGCACGCCCCGGCCGGGCAGACTGCCGGGGCAGGCGCCGCCCAGTCCCGTGCGTGCCTGGCGGCCCGTTCAACCGCAATTGCGGTGCAAGGGACCCGAAAGGGTTGACTTGCACGGAATTCCGCGCCACCTCTCCGCGTGCCGCATGTGTCGGTCGTTTTCGTGAAACAGCCAGAGAGACCAATGGACGACTCGTCTAGTACCGGTCCGGCCTCTGTGTTCGCGCAGCGATCCCCAGACGCCGGGCCTTCCGAGAACCAACCTTGCCGTCCCGGCCTGTCTGCGGCTGAGGGTGCACGCCTGAGCGTGTGATCCCCTGCCTCCGGACCGGCCGCGGCCGGTTTGACGGAGGCAGACCATGACCTTTGATTTCGCCCATATGGCGCCGCCCGGCGCCGCCTTCCACGCCGCGCCCCCCGGCAGCGCCTGTATGGCACTGCCCGCCGCCCGCGCGGCGTTCGGCACGTGCTCGCATCGGCTCGTGATGCACTGGGATCGCCCGGCGATCCCGGCGCAGCACGAACCCTCGCACCCGGCTCTCCGGCCGACGGAGCCCTGCGCCGCCTGAGGGCGGTGCAGCGCCAGAGCGTGGGAGAGCGATCATGCGTCTTCTGCTCGCCGGAGGGCGGCATCTCGACGATGTCGAGATGATCCGCCGCGCACTCGACCGGGTCCATGCGCGCGGCCCCGTCGAGGTGCTGATCCATGGCGGCGCCGGGGTTCTCGGCGTCGCCGCCGAGGACTGGGCCCGCGAGAACCGCCTGCATGTGGTCCGCTATCCCGCCAACTGGCGGGAGTTCGGCAAGCGCGCCGAGGGGCTGCGCGATGCCTTCATGCTGGCCGACAGCCGGCCCGACCTCATGCTTGCCTTGCCGGGCGGGGCGGTCACCCGTGCGCTCCTTCTGCGGGCGCTGGCAGCCGGGCTGCGGGTCGTCGATGCCGACG
>PUNI01000402.1 GCA_003551745.1 Paracoccaceae bacterium
CCCCGCCCGCCAGCCCGGCGCCCGGTCGACGTCGCAGCACGGTGGTCCGGCCTGAAGGCTATTCGAGTCCGGCGATGATCGCCCGCAGCGTGGCCAGCCCCTCGCCGGTGTGGGACGCGGTCACAACCAGTTCCGGAAAGGCGGCCGGATGCCGGGCAAGCGCGGTGCGCAGCCCCGCCAGAACCGCCGCGCGGGCCGGGGCCTTCACCTTGTCGGCCTTCGTCAGCACGATCTGGAAGGTCACTGCGGCGCGGTCCAGCAACGCGAGGATCTCGATGTCCTGCGGCTTCAGCCCGTGGCGGTGGTCGATCAGCACGAAGACCCGACGCAGGGTCGGGCGGCCGGCGAGATAGGCCTTGAGCAGCGCCTGCCAGCGGGCAACCACCGGCTTCGGCGCCTCGGCGAAGCCATAGCCGGGCAGGTCCACCAGATAGAGCCGGCCACCGGCATCGAAGAAGTTCAGCTCCTGGGTGCGGCCCGGCGAGTTGGAGGTTCGCGCCAGCGCCTTGCGGCCGGTCAGCGCGTTGATGAGGCTCGACTTGCCCACGTTCGAGCGGCCGGCGAAGCAGACCTCGGGCCGGTCGGCCGGCGGCAACCCGTCCATGGCCACGACGCCCTTGAGGAAGTCCACCGGCCCGGCGAACAGCTTGCGGCCCCGCTCCACGGCCTCCGCATCGGGCGTCTCGGCGAGCGGGAACGCGAGGCTCACGTCAGCAGCTCCACCCGGGCGCCGAGGTGCAGCGGGCCGCCCTCCACGACCGTTGCATAGACGCCGAAGTCGGTGTGGCCATAGGCGGTGTCGAGCGCGCCCAGCGTGTCGGCGTCGAACCGACCGGTCTCGGGGTTGGCGGTGGTCGCCTTGCAGCGGGTGATGCGCTCGCGGACCTCCAGCACCGCGCCGCCGATGCACAGCCGCCTGCCGAGCAGGTCGAACTCCTCCCAGGGCGCGAGGCCGTCGAGCCAGAGATTGCCGCGGAAGCGGTGGATCGAGAGGTCGCGGCCCATCCGCTGCGCCAACGTCCGCAGGGACACCAGCGATAGTATGGCGAGGACCGGATCGGGGCAATCGCCGAGGCCCGTCTGTGGTGCCCGCACCAGCCGCGCCGGCGCCGGCCTGCCCGCGGGCCAGAGCGGCGCGAGCCAGGCACAGAGCCTCTCGCCCTCGGTCTCGGGGTCGATGTCCAGCTGCCCGGCGCGCGGGTGTTGCAGCGTGATCCGCCTGCCCGCCATGTCGCTGCGGGCGCGGATCGCCATCAGTTCGGCCCCGGCAACCCCGCGCAGGAAGTTGTGTTTCGGGGCCCAGCCGCCGTCGGCGGGCAGATCGGCCGCCTCATGCGCCACGGCCCAGGCCCGGTCGCCGGGGAGGGGGCGGCCGGCGCTCAGCGTGGCCGCCTCGAGATCCTCGAACCCCACCGACTTGATCGGGTGGCGCACGATCCGCGCCAGCGCAGCGCCCGTCACGCCGGCCTCATTTCGCCGGCGTGCCCTTCTTCTTTCGCAGCCCGGAAGTGATGTTGCCCAGCAGATCGGGCCGGTGCCCGCTGCGCCACATGATGAAGTACTGCTGAATGAAGGTGATCACGTTGTTGGCGATCCAGTAGAGGATCAGGCCGGAGGCGAAGATCCCGAGGATGAACATGAAGACCCATGGCATCCAGGCGAAGATCGTGGCCTGCATCTTGTCGGTCGGCGCCGGGTTCAGCTTCATTTGGAAGAACATCGACACGCCGAGCCCGATCGGCAGGATGCCGATGAAGATCATCGCCAGGATGCTGCCGGGCGTCGGCGCATCCCAGGGAAGGGCCCCGAACAGGTTGAAGATCGAGGTCGGGTCGGGCGCCGAGAGATCCTCGAACGGTCCGAACCACGGCGCGTGGCGCAATTCGATGGTGACGAAGATCACCTTGTAGAGCGCGAAGAAGATCGGGATCTGCAGCAGGATCGGCAGGCAGCCGGCGGCCGGGTTGACCTTCTTGGTCTTGTAGAGCTCGATCATCTCCTTCTGGAGCTTCTGCTTGTCGTCGCCCGCGCGCTCCTTGATGGCCATCATCTCGGGCTGGAGTTCCTTCATCTTGGCCATCGAGACATAGGATTTCCACGCCAGCGGCAGCAGCGCGATCTTGATCATCAGCGTCAGCACGATGATCGACCAGCCCATGTTGCCGATGAAGCCGTTGATCCAGTAGAGCAGGGCGAAGATCGGCTTGGTCAGGAAGAAGAACCAGCCCCAGTCGATGGCATCGATGAAGCGGTCGATCCCGAGATCGCGCTGGTAGTTGCGGATCACCGTCCATTCCTTGGCGCCGGCGAAGAGCCAGGTCGAGACCTCGGCGCGCTCGCCCGGGCCGACGACCTCGGTCGGCAGGTCGGCGCGCACCTGGAAGATGTCGCGCGCCGGAACATAGCGGGCCACCGCGGTGAAGGCCTGCCCGGGCTGCGGGACCAGGGTCGCCATCCAGTATTTGTCGGTGAAGCCGATCCAGCCGTCGTCGCGCACGTCGGTCACCAGCGCCGCCGTGCCCTCGCGCTCGGCGGTGCGGTAGTTCCGCATCCGGCTGTAGCTGTCCTCCGTCAGGTTGCCGTCGGCGACCTTGATCATGCCCTCGTGCAGGATGAAGAAGTTCTCCAGATCCGAGGGCTCGCCATGCCGGGCGATCAGGCCATAAGGGGCAAGGCGCACTGTCGCATCGCCATTGTTGGCGACACTCTGGGTGACCGTGAACAGGAAGTTCTCGTCGATCGCGAAGCGGCGCTCGAAGGTCAGCCCGCTGCCGTTGTCCCATTGCAGGGTGACCGGGCGGCCGGGTGAGAGGGTCTCGCCTTCGATCAACTCCCACGGTGTGTCGGGGCCGGGCACGGACTCCCAGTCGAGGCCGGAGCCCGGGCGCCAGCCGTAGAGCGCATAGAAGGCCTCGGGCGTGTTCTCGGCGGTGAGCAGGTGGACGATGTCGCTGTCGGGCGCGAGGGTCTGGCGATAGTCCTTCAGCGACAAGTCGTCGATGCGCCCGCCCTGCAGGTTGATGCTGCCGCGCAGCCGCGGCGTTTCGATTGTGATCCGCGGCAGGTCGAGCGCGGCGCTGGCGGCTTCGCCGGGCGGCGCCTCCTCCGTCGCACCGTCGGTCGCGTCCGGCAGCGGAGCGGTGAGATCCTCGGCCTGCTCGATGGCTGCGGGGTCCTGGGCCGGCGGTTCGGGCGGCGGGAAAAGCACGAACCAGATCAGGATCACCACGAAGCTCAGCGCCGTAGCGAGGATGAGATTTCGGTTCTGATCGTCCATGGCCGGGTGCCGAAAACCGCTGTCGGGGAGGTCGCGCCCGGTTCAACAGGTTGGGGCCGCCCGCGTCAAGCGCTTTCCGGGCACGCCTGCGCGACCCGTCGTCCGGGCGGAGGCCACCGATACGCGGGCGCGTTGCCGGCAAGAGATTGTCACCCGGCCGGGCAGCCTGGGGCAGGTCGGCGTGTCCGGCCGCCGTCGCCGGACGCCGGAGGTCAGGCGCTGCCGTCGGCCGACAGGGGCGCCCGGCCGACGGTGCCGCGATGGCTGGCGATCCAGCGCGTGGCCGTCTCCAGGGGCATCGGCTTGGCAATGCCGTAGCCCTGGATGTGATCGCAGCCGAGTTCGGTCAGCCGTTGCCGCTCGGCGGCGGTCTCCACCCCCTCGGCGAGGCTCTCGATTCCCAGCTTCGCCGCCAGCGACAGCACGGCCGCCACCAGTGTCTGCTGCTCGGCGTCCTCGTCGAGCCGCGCGACGAGCGCCCGGTCGATCTTCAGACGGTGCACGCCGAAGCGGCGGATGTTGGTGATCGAGGCGCGACCGATCCCGAAATCGTCGAGGTCGATGCGGCAGCCCATCTCGGCGATGCGCGCGATGGTCTGGACGATCACGTCATCCTCGCTGTCGGCGACGGCGGTCTCGACGATCTCCACCACCAGCCGGTCGGGCGTCAGGCCGAAACGGTCGATCTCCCATTGGATCTTCTCGGCCAGCCGCGGGTTGCGCAGCTCTTCGGCGGCGAAGTTCACCGCGACGCGGCGGATGGCGAGGCCCGCACGGTCCCAGGCCTTGAGGGCGCGCAGGGCCCCGGTCAGCATGACCTCGCCCAGGCGTTCAGACAGGCCCGCCTCGAGGATGCCGGGCAGGAAATCCGCCGGCGCAAGCACGCCGCGATCGGGATGGACCCAGCGCACCAGCGTCTCGAAGCCGCTGACGTCGCCGGTGCGGGTGCAGATCTGGGGCTGGAAGAAGGCCTGCACCTGCCCGCTGTCGAGCGCTGGGCCGAGATCGCTGCGCAGCTCGGCGAGATCCTCATGGGCGCGCTGGATCTCGGGGCTGAAGGCGCGGATGGCGCCGGGGCCGTTGCGATGCGCGTCGTCCATCGCCGCCAGCGCCGCATCGAGCAGGGCGCCGCCGCCCGCTGCCGGGGCCCGCGCCGACAGGCAGAAGCCGACCGAGGCGGTGACGTGCACGGTGGTGGCATCGAGGCTGATCGGCACTTCCACCGCGTCCTGCACGCGGGTGGCCATCTGCAGCACCGTCTCGAGATCGTTGCGGGCCGGCGGCGTCAGCCCGGCCGCGAAGCAGGCGCCCTCCAGCCGCGCCACGACATCCTGCCGCCGCACCGCGCCGGTGATTCGCGCCCCAGTCTGGCGCAGGATCTCGCAGAAGCCCTCGTGGCCGTAGCGGCGCGCCAGATGATCGGCGTCGTCCAGCATCACGGCGATGCAGGCCGCGCCGCGCGCCCCGTCTTCCGCCGCCTCGCCCGTGCGGCCCAGCCGCTCCGCCAGCGTATCGCGCAACGGCAGGCCGGAGACGGGATCGACCCCGGGCAGGACCAGTTCGCTCGCCGGCCCGGCGCCGAGGATGCCGGCCAATGCATAGATCATGGGCACGAGGAAGACGGTGACCAGCAGCGCCTCTTCGCCGCCGGCCCAGAATGCGGCCAGCGTGACCGCGGGCAGGAAGGCCAGAAGCTCGGGGCGGCGCGCGAAGGCAAGGGTTCTGATGACCAGACGCTTGACGCGCAGCCGACCCGGCATGGCACTCCCCCAACGATGCAGCCCCACTGGGCCTTGGCGCCCCGACCCTAGCGGCGGGGGTTGAGCGGTGGGTTAATTCCGGTTCGGAAAATGCCGATAACTTTAGGATTCTTCGAGTGGACCTGGGTGTAGGCCGGCGAAGTCGAACAGCGCCGGGTCGGGCAGATGCGAGGGCCGGGCGTTCATCAGCGCGCGGAACATCACCTGCCGTCGGCCCGGGCTGCGGCGCTCCCAGTCGTCAAGAAGCGCCTTGACCTGGGCGCGCTGCAGGCCGTCCTGGCTGCCGCACAGGTCGCAGGGGATGATCGGATAGGCCATGGCCCGGGCGAAGCGGGCGCAGTCGGCCTCGGCCACGAAGGCGAGCGGGCGCAACACCATCAGGTCGCCGTCCTCGTTGACCAGCTTCGGCGGCATCGTGGCCAGCCGGCCGCCGTGGAAGAGGTTCATGAAGAAGGTTTCCAGGATGTCGTCGCGATGATGGCCCAGAACCACCGCCGCACAGCCCTCCTCGCGGGCGATCCGGTAGAGGATGCCCCGCCGCAGCCGAGAACACAGCGCGCAATAGGTGCGCCCGGCGGGGGTCTTGGCGGTGACCACGGAATAGGTGTCCTGATACTCGATCCGGTGCGGCACGCCGCGGGCCGCCAGGAACTCCGGCAAGACGGTCGCGGGAAAGCCCGGCTGGCCCTGGTCGAGGTTGCAGGCCAGCAGCTCCACGGGCAGCAGCCCGCGCCAGTTCAGCTCGGTCAGCACCGCGAGCAGGGTATAGCTGTCCTTGCCGCCGGAGAGGCAGACCAGCCAGCGGTCGCCGGGGCGCACCATGGCATAGGTCTCCAGCGCCTCGCGGACCTGTTGAACCAGCCGCTTGCGCAGCTTGCGGAACTCCACGCCGGACGGCGCAGCGTGAAACAGCGGATGGATGTCGTCGCCGGCATCGAGCATGGCCGTCCTATGCCAAAGCCGCGGCGCGCTGGGAAGCGCCTTCGTCGGACAGGCCCGCTCTCAGCCGTCGCGGCCCCGCGCGGCGTCCTCCTCGGGGTCGGCACCGGGCACGGGATCATACCCGGAACTGCCCCAGGGGTGGCAGCGCCCGATCCGCCGCAGCGTCAGCCAGCCGCCCTTCAGCGCGCCGTGGCGCTCCAGGGCCTCCAGCGCATAGGCCGAACAGGTGGGCTGGTAGCGGCAGTTGTGCCCCACCCAGGGCGAGAACAGGAGCCGGTAGGCCCGCACCGGCAGGGCGAGAAGCCGGGCCGCCGGGCTCATGGCGCGGGGTCCCGATGCACGCGGGCAAGGGCTGCCAGCAATTCGGCCTGCATGGGCGCGAAGTCGCGCGCCACCGTGGCCTCCGGTCGGCCGACCAGCACGTAATCCCACCCAGGTCGCCCGGCATCGGGCAGCACCGCCCGCGCCACAGCGCGCAGCCGCCGCTTGGCGCGGTTGCGGGTGACGGCATTGCCGATCTTCTTCGAACAGGTGAAGCCCACGCGGATCGCCGTCTCCGCCGGCTCCCCGACCGCACGACATCGCGCCTGCAACAGAAATCCCGGTGTGCCGTGCCGGCGGGCCCGGGCGGCACGCAGGAAATCGGCCCGCCGGCGCAGGGTGCTGCATTCAGGCCGCGTCGGCGGGGCATCGAACGGCATCAGCACCGCAGCGCCCGCCGCAGCGGGCCGGGCATGGCCGCCGTCGTCAGGCCGAAAGCCGCCTGCGGCCCTTGGCCCGGCGCAGGTTGATGATCCGGCGTCCGGCCTTGGTGGCCATGCGGGAACGAAACCCGTGGCGCCGCTTGCGGACGAGATTCGAGGGTTGATAGGTGCGCTTCATCGCTGCATGTCCCGTATTGCAGCCCACACCGAAGAAAAGCGGGCCGTGCTGTCTGGAAGCGGCCTCTTAAGCGAGCGGTCGGGGCAAGTCAATTCGGCGGTCGCCGTGGCGGCCCGGAAAGCCACGGTCCGGGTCACGCTGTCGTGAGAGCCTTGGCGGGACGGTAACAGCGCGGGTCGCGGGTGCGCATTGGGGGGCTGGAGGTGCAGACATGGCAGACCATCCGATCCCCGCGGCAGCATCGCCGCTGCCCGCCCGCCCCGGATCCCGGCGGCCGGCGATGAAACGCAACCTCGTCCTGCTGGCACTCGTCGCGGTCGGCGTGACCGGGGCGTTCCTGCTGGGCGACCGGCTGAGCTTCGAGACCCTGCGCGACAACCGCGAGGCGCTGCTGGCGCTGCGGGACGCGAACTACCCGCTGACCGCCAGCGTCTTCGTGCTGATCTACATCAGCGTCGTGGTGCTCTCGCTGCCGGGCCCGCTCGTCCTCTCGCTCACCGGCGGCTTCCTGTTCGGGCTGTTTCCGGGCGTGCTGTTCAACATCGCCTCCGCCACCATCGGCGCCGTCCTCGTGTTTCTCGCGGTGCGCTGGGGCGTCGGCGACCGGCTTGCGACGCATATACGGCAAAGCGACGGGCGCATCGGACGGCTGAAGGCCGCGCTTGACGAGAACGCCTTCTCGGCGGTGCTGACCGCACGGCTGATCCCGGTGCTGCCCTTTTTCCTCGTCAACCTCGTGCCGCCGCTGATGGGGATGCGGCTGGCTCCGTTCGCGACGGCGACCGTGATCGGCGTCATTCCCGGGGGCCTGGTCTATGCCTGGGTGGGCGCCGGCCTGGGCGAGGTCTTCGCGCGCGACGAGAGCCCCAACCTCGGCATCATCTTCGAGCCGCAGGTGCTGGGCCCGCTGCTCGGGCTCGCCGCCCTCGCGGCGCTGCCCACGCTGCTGCGGCTGATCCGCGGCAGGACCCTCTAGGCCATGGGCGCCGAACTGATCCGTACCGACCTCTGCGTCATCGGCGCGGGCTCGGGCGGGCTGTCGGTGGCGGCCGGCGCGGTGCAGATGGGCGCCCGGGTGGTGCTCGTCGAGGGCGGCGAGATGGGCGGCGACTGCCTCAACCACGGCTGCGTGCCGTCGAAGGCGCTGATCGCTGCGGCGCATCACGCCCATGCCATGGCGGCGGGTGCGCCTTTCGGCATCGCCCCGGTGGCGCCCGAAATCGACTATGGCGTGGTCAAGGACCACGTGGCGCAGGTGATCGCCGCCATCGCCCCCCATGACAGCCAGGAGCGGTTCGAGGGGCTCGGGGTGCGCGTGATCCGGCACTGGGCGCGCTTCACCGGGCCGCGGGAGATCGAGGCCGGCCCCTGCCGCATCCGCGCCCGGCGCTTCGTCATCGCCACCGGCTCGCGCCCCGCCCTGCCGCCGATCCCCGGGCTCGACAGGGTGCCGCATCACACCAACGAGACGATCTTCGCGCTTCGCCAGCGACCCTATCACCTCATCGTCATCGGCGGCGGCCCGATCGGCATGGAGATGGCGCAGGCCCATCGCCGGCTCGGCAGCCGGGTCACGGTGATCGAGGCCGACCGGGTTCTGGCCCGCGAGGAACCGGAACTCGCCGCTCTCGTGCGCGACCGGCTCTGCGCGGAGGGGGTGGAGATCGTCGAGGGCGCCGGGGTGACGGCGGTGGCCGGCACCGAGGGTGCGCTGTCGATCTCGCTGGCAGACGGACGGCGGTTTGCGGGCTCGCATCTTCTGGTGGCCGCCGGGCGCGCGCCGAACCTCGGCGGGCTGGGCCTTGAGGCGGCCCGTGTCGCGCACAGCGCCGCCGGGGTCACCGTCAACGCCGGGCTGCGCAGCTCGAACCGGCGGATCTATGCCATCGGCGATGCGGCGGGTCAGGGGCAGTACACCCATCTGGCGGGATACCATGCCGGCGTGGTGATCCGCTCGGCATTGCTGGCCCTGCCCGCGCGCGTGCGCGGCGACCACATCCCCCGCGCCACCTACACCGACCCCGAGCTGGCCCATGTCGGCCTGACCGAGGCCGCCGCCCGTGAAAGCCTCGGCGCAGGCGTCGCAGTCTTCACCGTGCCGCTGGCGGGCAATGACCGCGCCCAGGCAATGCGACGCACGGACGGGATGATCAAGCTGATCGTGCACCGCGGCCGGCCCGTGGGCGTGGGCATCGCCGCCCCCCAGGCCGGCGAGCTGATCGCGCCTTGGGCGCTCGCCGTCGCCAACCGGCTCAAACTGCGGGCGATGGCCGACACCGTGCTGCCCTATCCGACGCTGGGCGAAATCGGCAAGCGCGCAGCCGGAGCCTATTTTTCCCCGAAGCTGTTTGATAATGCTCTTCTCAAGCGGGTGGTCCGGCTGATCCAGAGGATCCTGCCCTGACCGCCGGCATGTGGCGAGGGCATGGTGCTGAACTCACTCTCGGGCCGCTTCCTGCTGCTGACGATCATCTTCGTCATGCTGGCGGAGGTGCTCATCTTCGTGCCGTCGGTGGCGCGGTTTCGCGAGGACTATCTGCTCACCCGTCTGGAACGGGCGCAGATCGCCTCGCTGGCGCTGTTGGCGACCGATAGCTTCATCGAGGAGCCGCTGGAGCGCGAGCTGCTCAGCAATGCCGGCGTGTTCAACGTGGTGCTGCGCCGCGACGAGCTGCGCGAGCTGGTGCTGTCCTCGCCGATCCCGGCGCCGATCCACGCCACCTACGATCTGCGCGACCCGCCGCTGTGGGAGCTGATCCGCGATGCAATGGCGGTGCTGATCGACCCCGAGAACCGGGTGATCCGGGTGATCGGCGATCCGGTGCGCGAGGCCGGGCTGCTGATCGAGGTGACCACCGAGACCGCGCCGCTGCGCCGCGAGATGCTGGCCTATGGCGGCCGCGTGCTGGTGCTGTCGGCGCTGATCGCGGTGACGACGGCGCTGTTGCTCTTCGCGGCCGTGCGCTTTCTGATCCTCACGCCGATCCGCCGGGTGGTCAGCCACATGACCGCCTATGCCGAGGCGCCGGAGGACGCCACCCGGATCATTGCGCCCACCGCCCGGATCCGCGAGCTTCGCGAGGCCGAGGACGCGCTGGAGACGCTGCAGAAGCAGCTCACCGGCGCGCTGCGGCAGAAGGAGCGGCTGGCCCAGCTCGGCGGCGCGGTGGCCAAGATCAGCCACGACCTGCGAAACATCCTCTCCACCGCCTCGCTGCTCGCCGACCGGATGGAGCGGTCGAACGATCCGGCGGTGGCCCGGGCTGCGCCCAAGCTCGTGGGCTCGATCGCCCGGGCGGTGAACCTGTGCGAGACGACGCTCGCCTTCGGCAAGGCCGAGGAGCCGCCGCCCCGGCTCCAGCGGGTGCCGCTGCGGGCGCTGGTGGCCGATGTGGTGGAGAACGAACGCCTCGCGCTCTCCGAGG
>PUNI01000159.1 GCA_003551745.1 Paracoccaceae bacterium
CCGGCAGGAGCCGCGGCGCCGCCCCGCCCGCGCGGGCGATCTCGCGCGCCTTGGCATGCGCCCGCACGATGCCCGCCACCGAATTCACATCGGCGATGGCAATCCCCGAAAGACCCAGCTCCGCTCCCCGCCGCAGGTACTCCTCGGGATGCGAGGCGCCGGTCAGGAAGGTGAAGTTCGAGGTCGCGCTCAGCTCGGCGAAGGACATGGCATGTTCTTATAATGTTCCAACCGACTCTGGCCTGCCCCGTCCTGAAGTCAAGCCTGTCGCAGGGCGATCGTCGCGCCCCCGGCGCAGCGGGGTGGGCGGGCGGGAGCTGTGCCGGGGGCGCGACCGGCACGGCCGAAGGCCGGGTCGGATTGCCCGCTTCAGATCGCCTGCGCCCGGCGCCAGAACCGCACCGACATCGTCAGCGCCGCCAGCGCCAGCCCGACGACCAGCCCCAGCCAGATCCCCACGCCCCCCATCCCGAGCGGAAAGCCCAGAAGCCAGCTCAGCGGCACGCCCACCACCCAGTAGCTGATCGCGGCAAAGATCATCGGCACAGCGGTATCCTGCAATCCCCGCAACAGCCCCAGCGCGATCACCTGCGCCGCGTCGAAGAGCTGGAAGAGCGCCGCGACCGCGAGGAAGGCCACCCCGATGGCGATCACCTCTGGGCGCACCGGATCGGACGGGTCGAGAAAGAGCCCCACCAGCGTCGCCGGCAGCAGCAGGCAGAGCGCCACCGCCACCAGCGCAAAGCCCATCGACAGCCCTGCCACCACCGCCGCCCCGCGCCTGAGCCCCGGCCCGTCACCGCGACCGACGGCCCGGCCTGCCCGCACGGTGGCCGCATTCGATAGCCCCAGATGCGCCATGAAGATCACCGAGATGACCTGCAGCGCGATGCCGTGGGCGGCGAGCTCCAGCGTGCCGATCAGGCCCATCAGCAGCGAGGAGGCGGTGAAGAGCCCCGCCTCGGCGAGGTTGGTCACCCCGATCGGCACGCCGAGGCGGAAGACGCGGCCCATCGCCGACCAGTCCGGCCGCCACAGCCGCAGGAACAGCGCATGGTGGCGCAACGCGGGCAGCAGGGCGGCATAGAGCACGAGCCCGGCCAGCGTGGCCCCCGCCACCACCACCGAGGCCACCGCCGCGCCGCGCACGCCCATCTCGGGCGCCCCCAGATTGCCGAAGATCAGCACCCAGTTGACGAAGACGTTCAGCACCGCCGCCGCCACCGTCACCCACAACACCACCTGGGTCCGCTCGAGCGCGGCGAGATAGCTTTTCAGCACCATCACCAGCAGCGCCGGGAACAGTCCCCAGCCGGCAATGCGCAGATAGTCCTGAGCCAGCGCCGAGATGGCCGCGTCCTGTCCGAGCGCGCGCAGCAGGGCGTCCGACCACCACATCACCGGCATCGCCAGCGCGGCGAATCCTGACGAAAGCCACAGCCCCATGCGGGTCACCCGGCGCAGTTCGGTGGTGTCGTCGCTGCTGGCGGCATGGGCGACCATGGGCATCACCGCCCAGGCAAAGCCCGTGCCGAAGATGAAGAGCGTGAACCACAGCGTCGAGGCCAGCACCAGCGCAGCCAGCGACTCCACCGAATACCAGCCCAGCATCACCGTATCGGTGATGTGCAGCGCCATCTGCGCCAGATGGCTGCCGATCAGCGGCAGACCCAGCACGAGCACCGCCCGCGCATGCGCGCCATAGCCGGCCGCGCCGTCCGCCGGGGCCGCAGGGGTCAGGATCGTTGCCATCGGCGTCGCTTACTGCGGCCGATGCCAGCCGGCAAGCCACGGCCTCCGTGCCGGCCCAAAGCGAAAGGGCGCCCGAAGGCGCCCCGCTGTGGTGGAGCCGGCGCTCAGGCCGCCTTCACCTCGATCTGCCGCATCGTTGCCTTGGCTTCGGCCGTCTGCGGCAGGCGGATGGTCAGCACGCCGTTCTTGAAGCTCGCCTCGGCCTTCGCGCCCTCCACGCCCGGTGGCAGGGGTATGCTCCGGTAGATGGCGCCATAGCTGCGCTCGGAGAGATAGTAGCCCTTCTTCTCGTCCTTGCGCTCGACCTTCTTCTCGCCCTTCACCGTCAGCATCTCGTCGGTGACGGAAACCTCGATATCCGCCAGCTCCATCCCCGGAAGCTCGATCGTGATCTCGACGGCATCCTCGGTCTGCACCATGTCGGACCGCGCCTCGGAATGGCTCCAGGGCAGGTCAAGCTCGCCAAGGCCGCTGCTGCCCAGACGCTTCCAGAAGCTCTCGAAGAGCTGGTTCATCTCGCGCTGCAGGGCGGTCACGGGGTTGTCCTCGCCGCCGGCAGGCCTCGGCATGTCCTCGCGCTTTGCCCAGGGAATCAGATCCTTCACCTTCATGACGTCTCTCCCATGCTTGATCGGAACCGGCCCGCGCCGCCTCAGGCGGCCCGGACCTTGATGGTGCGCGGCTGGGCCTCGGCCAGACGGGGCACGTCGAGCGTCAGCACGCCCCCGTGCATCTGCGCCTCGATCCGGTCGGGATCGAAGGTATCCGAAAGCGAGAAGGCCCGCTCATAGTCGCCGGGCTCGTATTCGGCGTGGGTCAACTGCAGCGTCTCGGGCTGGTTGCTCTGGCTGCGGCCGCGGATCGTCAGCACGCCGCGCTCCAGCGTCACCTCCACATCGTCCGGGCCGACGCCAGGCATCTCGACCATCAGCCGGATGCCATCGCGGGTCTCGACGATGTCGGTCAGCGGGCGCCAGACACGGCTGGTGCGGGTGCCCTCGGGCGCCCCGGCCGCCGTGCGCTCGGTGCTGGTGGCAATGTCCTTGGTCATGTCGTCTCCTCCGTGCACAGGCTCAGGCGGCCTTGATCTCTATGCGGCGCGGACGGTCGGCGTCGGGCCGGCCCACGGCGATCTGCAGCACGCCATCGGCATAGCGGGCCTCGACCTTCTCGGGGTCGATGCGGAACGGCAGGCGGATCGTTCGGCTGAAGCGCCCGAAGGCCCGCTCGCGCCGGTGCAGGCTGCCCCCCTCGGGCATCTCCGGCATCCTCCGCTCGCCCGCCAGCGTCAGCAGGTTCTCCTTCACCGAGATGTCGATCTCGCCGGGTTCGACGCCGGGGATCTCGGCGGTGATCGCCGCGGCCTCGTCACTTTGCCAGACATTGACCGGCGGAAAGGCCGGCGCGGCACCGCTGGCCGCCCGGTCGGCGTCGTCGGCGATCCGGCGCATCAGCGCGAAGGGATCGGCCCGGTAGAGCATTCTTGGATAAAGCATGGTGACCTCCTTCCTCGAACCGGCCCGTCGGGGCGCACGAAGGAGGGTCGCTCCGGTTTCTCTGTCCGGTTGCTCTGGACGTCCGGGCGGCGCCGCCTGCCCGCCGCTCGGCGGGCTTCCGGTGGCCTGCCCCCGGGGGCCAGACCCGTCGCTCTCGTGATGCCCCTCGCGGGCGTTCACGGCAGATAAAGGAAGGCCGAGGTCACGCTTCAAGAGGCCGCGCACGGCCACCAGCGCGGGCGGCGGAGCGGGATCGGGTCAGGCGGGCACGGCCCGCGCCCCGCCGCTGCGCGAGCGCAGCAGCAGGAAGGCAAGGATCGCGATGTTGAGCCCGTTCCACACGATGCCATTGAGGAAGGCGACGTGGTAGGAGCCCGTGACGTCGAATATCCATCCCGACATCCAGCCGCCGAGCGCCATGCCGAGGATCGTGGCCATCATCACGAAGCCCACCCGCGCGCCGGCCTCGCGCGCCGGAAGGTATTCCCGCACGATGATCGCATAGCCGGGCACGATCCCGCCCTGGGCCAGACCGAAGACGAGGCTGACGAGATAAAGCGAGGTCAGCCCGTCGAACGGCAGATAGAGAAAGAGCGCCAGCGCCTGCAGCGCCGAGCCGATCAGAACCGTGCGCACCCCGCCCAGCCGGTCGGCCAGCGCCCCGAAGACCAGCCGCGAGACCACGCCGCCGAGCAGCATCAGCGACAGCATTTCCGCACCGACGGCCGGGCCATAGCCAAGATCGACGCAGAGGGCGACGATATGCACCTGCGGCATCGCCATCGCCACGCAGCAGGCCACCCCGGCCAGCGCCAGCAGCCACATCAGGGCGCGCGGCGAGAGCCCGGCGGTGACCTCGGCGCCGTCCGGCGTCCGGCCCGGGCCGGCCAGCGCCTCCGGTGGCATCCGGCGGCGCAGCAGCAGCGCCAGCGGCACGATCAGCGCGATCGTCAGTACCGCCAGCACCAGATAGACCATGCGCCAGCCCTGCGCCTCGAGCACGCCGCCCAGGAGCATCGGCCAGACCGCGCCGGAGAGATAGTTGCCCGAGGCCGCCACCGCGACCGCAATGCCCCGGCGGCGCTGGAACCACTGCGAGACATCGGCGATCAGCGGCCCGAAGCTCGCCGCCGTGCCGAGCCCGATCACGAACTGAAGCGCCGACAGCACCGCGAGCGAGGGGCTCGCCGCCGCCAGCGCCGTGCTGGCCGCCACCACCCCCGCCGCCCCGATCAGCGCGGGCGTCACGCCGAAGCGGTCCACTGCCCGCCCGATCACCAGATTGCCGAGCGCGAAGCCCAGCATCGTCATCACATAGGGCATCGAGGCGGCGCCCCGGGCCGCCCCGAACTCCGCCTCGACCGCGGGCATGACCACGATGAAGGCCCACATGCCCACATTGCCGATAATCGCGATCGCCAGCGTGACGCCGAGGCGCAGCCAGGAATAGCGGCTGTCGAGCAGCCCCGCCCCGCTCATCGCCCGCTCACCGCCGGCTCATCGGTCGTCGCCGTTGCGGCGCGGCCCGGGACCGACCAGCAGCACCCGCGCGGCATAGGCCGCGAGCGCGCCGAAGACCGTGCCCCAGAGGAAGTTCTCGTACCAGAACTCGACCATCGCCCAGAGCCCCGGCACCAGCACCGTGGCCCATCGCCGCCAGCGGGCGCGGAAGAAGGGATGCTCGGGGTCGAGGAATTTCATCGCCCCGTGGTAGGCGGCGGGGCGATCGGCGTCCAGAGGGATGCACGCGGCTCCCGGCCCATGCTAGGCTGCCCGAAAGCCAGCGAGGGAGGCCAGTCATGGTGAAGATCGCCGCGGATCCGGGCGTGCAGACGGTGATCACCACCTTCGAGGTGACGCCGGCCAATTGCGAGGCGCTGCTCGACGCGCTGCAAGCCACCTATGCGGAGGTGATCAGCCGCCAGCCCGGCTTCATCGGCGCCGCGCTCCACGTCAACGATGCCCGGACCCGGGTGGCGAACTACTCGCAGTGGGAGAGCCGGGAGGCCTATCAGGCGATGCTGCGCACCGAGGAGATGCGCAGCCGCCATGCCGAGATCACGGAGCTCTGCCGCAGCTTCGAACCCGTGATGGTGGAGGTGCGGGCGGTCTTCCCCTGAGCCCCGGCCGGCGCGGCCTGCCCTGACGGCGCCCGTGCCTCGCGGTCTCTCGAAGTCGGATGACCCTTCGTGTCCGGCGTGGGCAGGGCATCCGCGCCCGGAACGGCCTGCCGCGTCACAGCGTTCCCGGCACGACCTGATCGGGGGGGCGGTGCCCGTCGGCGAAGGTCTTGATGTTGATGATGACCTTCTCGCCCATCTCGATGCGGCCCTCCAGCGTCGCCGAGCCCATATGCGGCAGCAGCACCACGTTCGGCAGGTCGCGCAGGCGGGGGTTGATGTCGGGGCCGCGCTCGAACACGTCGAGGCCGGCGCCGGCCAGTTCGCCCGTGCGCAGCGCCCGGGTCAGCGCGTTCTCGTCGATCACCTCCCCGCGCGAGGTGTTCACGATCACCGCTGTCGGCTTCATCAGCTTAAGGCGCCGGGCATTGAGCAGATGGAAGGTCGCCGGCGTGTGCGGACAGTTGACCGAGAGGACATCCATCCGCGCCAGCATCTGGTCGAGGCTTTCCCAGAAGGTCGCCTCCAGCGGCTCCTCGACCTCCGCCCGCAGGCGGCGACGGTTGTGGTAGTGCACCTGCATGCCGAACGCGCGTGCCCGGCGCGCCACCGCCTGGCCGATCCTGCCCATGCCGAGGATCCCCAGCCGCTTGCCGCCGATCCGGTAGCCGAGATGGCTGGTCGGCGCCCAGCCCGTCCAGTCGCCGCGCTGCATCTCTGCGAGACCCTCGGGAATGCGGCGGGTTACCGCGAGGATCAGCGCCATGGCCATGTCGGCGGTGTCGTCGGTCACGACCCCCGGCGTGTTGGAGATCAGGATGCCGCGCTGCCGGGCGGTGGCGATGTCGACATGATCGACCCCGGCGCCGTAATTCGCGATCAGCTTCAGCCGGTCGCCGGCCTGGGCCAGAAGCGGAGCGTCGATCCGGTCGGTGATGGTGGGCACCAGCACATCGGCGCCGCGCATCGCCGCGGCCAGCTCGTCGCGGCCCATCGGACGGTCGGGGTCGCGCAGGGTGACGTCGAAGAGCTCCTTCATCCGGGTCTCGACCGGCTCGGGCAAGCGTCGCGTGACGACAACACTCAGGCGCGCAGTAGGCATCGGATCCTCCTCGGAGCTTGGCCGCGGACGTGGCTTGCGGCAGACTGACCGAAGGCTGCGCGGTGCACAAGCGCGGCAGAAGTGCCCGAGAGAGGCGCGAGGCAGGAACGAGCATGACGTCATCAAGGCTTTGGGCGGCAGCGGTGGCCGCCATTCTGTGCGGGGCGCTGGCGGGCGGCGTGGCCGCGGCCGAGCGCGGCCCGGTGACGGGGCTGCCGATGCCCCGCTACGTCTCGCTGAAGGGCAGCGAGGGCAACGCCCGGCGCGGTCCCAGCATGACCCACCGGGTCGACTGGGTGTTCACCCGCCGCGACATGCCGCTGCGGGTAACCGCCGAGTTCGAGCACTGGCGGCGGGTCGAGGACGCCGAGGGCGCCGGCGGCTGGATGCACTTCGCCCTGCTCTCGGGCGTTCGCACGGCGCTCGTGCTCGACGACATGACGCCGCTGCACCTGCAGGCCGACGACCGTGCGCCGGTGGTGGCCTATCTCGAGGCCGGCGTGGTCGCCCGCGTCCAGTCCTGCGGGCCCGAGTGGTGCCGGCTGCGGGTGGATCGCCTGCGCGGCTGGGCCGAGAAGGCGAAGCTCTGGGGCGTGGACGCCGAGGAAACGCTCGACTGAGTCCGAGCGGCGTGTCCGGGCGGACCGGTCTCGCGGATGCGGCGTTCCGGCGATGACGTTCGGGCGGTGGGCGTTCAGCGGTGGGCGTTCAGGCGGTGGAATCCGCCTCCTCCAGCCGGATCAGCGTCGCGCCGGCGTCGACCTGGGCACCCGGGGCGACCAGCACCTCGGCCACCTGCCCGTCGCAAGCCGCGGCCAGCGTGTGCTCCATCTTCATGGCCTCAAGAACCGCAAGCCGCGCCCCTCGGGCGACCGGCTCGCCGGCAGCCACGAAGATCGCCTTCACGAGGCCCGGCATCGGCGCCGTCACCAGCCCGGCCCCGCCCGCCTCGTCCGCGCCGCGCAGCAGCGGATCGTGGCGGCGGAAATGATGGGTGCAGGCGCCGAAGAGATGGATCCCCGCCGGCGTCACCGCGAGCCGGTAGGGGGTCGGGGCGCCGTCGACCCACCAGCGCCCCGCGGTCAGCCGGCACTCATGGCGCGCGCCCCCCACCTCGACGACGCACTCCGTAGGCCCGGCCGTCTCGATGATCGCGGTGTGGAGTTCCTCGGCCTCGAAGCGGATCTGCCGGCGCAGCGGCGCCCACAGGCTGAAACCGCCCTGCGGCCCGGCGCCCTCGGCGAGCCCGGCCGCCCCCAGCGCGGCCAGCGCCAGCGCGGTGCTGTCGGGCACCGGGATGCCGGTGAGCGCCGCGAGATCGCGCTCGATCAGGCCGGTGTCCACATCGCCGGCGGCAAAGGCCGCATGCCGCGCGAGCGCGCCCAGGAAGGCGAGGTTGGTGACCGTTCCCGCCACCTCGGTCCCGGCCAGCGCACGGGCCAGACGCCCCAGCGCCGTCGCCCGGGTGGGGCCATGCACGATCAGCTTGGCGATCATCGGGTCATACCACGGGCTGATCGCATCGCCCGCCCGCACGCCCGAATCCGCCCGCACACCCTCGGGAAAGGCCAGATGCACGAGCCGGCCGGTGGACGGCAGGAAGCCCGCCGGCACATCCTCGGCATAGAGCCGGGCCTCGAAGGCGTGGCCGCGGATCGCCAGATCCTCCTGCCGCGCGGGCAGCGCCTCTCCGGCGGCGACGCGCAACTGCCATTCCACCAGATCAAGGCCGGTGATGGCCTCGGTGACGGGGTGCTCGACCTGCAGGCGGGTGTTCATCTCCATGAACCAGAACCGGTCCTCGCGCAGCCCGTCGGAGGCATCGACGATGAACTCCACCGTCCCCGCACCCTTGTAGCCGATGGCCTCGGCCGCCCGCACCGCGGCCGCCCCCATCGCCGCGCGCATCGCCTCGGTCATGCCGGGCGCTGGGGCTTCCTCGATCACCTTCTGGTGCCGGCGCTGCAGCGAACAGTCCCGCTCGAAGAGATGCACCGCCCGCACCCCGTCGCCGAAGACCTGCAACTCGATGTGGCGCGGCTTCTCGACGAGTTTCTCCACCAGCACAGCGTCATTGCCGAAGGCCGTGCGGGCCTCGCCGCGGGCGCTTTCGAGGGCAGTCATGAAATCTTCGGCGCGGGCAACCTTGCGCATGCCCTTGCCGCCGCCGCCCGCCACGGCCTTGATGAGCACGGGATAGCCGATGGCGTCGGCCGCGCCCGACAGATGCTCGGGATCCTGGTTCTCGCCGTGATAGCCCGGCACCACCGGCACGCCCGCCTCGGCCATCAGCTTCTTGGCGGCATCCTTCAGCCCCATCGCCCGGATCGCCCCGGCCGAGGGGCCGATGAAGACGAGCCCCGCCGCCTCCACCGCGGCCACGAACTCCGGGTTTTCCGACAGGAAGCCATAGCCCGGATGGATCGCCTCGGCCCCGGTCGCCTGCGCCGCCGCGATGATCGCCGCGCCGCGCAGATAGCTCTCCGCCGGGGCCGGCCCGCCGATGTGCACGGCCGTGTCGGCGGCGGCGACATGCGCCGCGTCGCGGTCGGCGTCGGAATAGACCGCGACCGTCTCCACCCCCAGCCGGCGGGCCGTGGCCATGACCCGCAGCGCGATCTCGCCCCGGTTGGCGATCAGGATGCGGCGGAACATCGTCAGGGCGCCGCCATCGCCGCGCGGTGCAGCGCGGCGGAGTCCTCGGAAAAGCAGCAGAAGATCACCTCGGGCCGGGCGTCTTCGGCGAGCATCCCGGCCACGGTCTGCACCGCCACCTCGGCCGCCGCGTCGGGCGGATAGCCATAGGCGCCGGTGGAGACCGCCGGAAAGGCGAGCGACGCCGCCCCCCGCTCCCGCGCGGCCTTCAGGCTCTCGCGATAGCAGGCGGCCAGAAGTTTCGCCTCACCCTCGGCGCCGCCGCGCCAGACCGGCCCCACGGCGTGGATCACCCAGCGCGCGGACAGCCCGCGTCCCCCCGTCACCCGCACCTGCCCGGTCGGGCAGCCGCCGAGCCCCGCGCATTCCGCACGCAGCCCAGGGCCCGCGGCGCGATGGATCGCCCCGTCCACCCCGCCGCCGCCCAGCAGCGTCTCGTTCGCGGCGTTCACCACCGCGTCGACCTCGAGGCGGGTGATGTCGCCCACCGTCACGCGCATCGGCAACGCCATCACATCCTCCCATCGCTGGCGGGACCCGGGCGTGCGCTCACAACCGGCCGCGTGCCAGCACCACCGCGCCGCTGGCCCCGACCCAGATGAGAAACAGCACCCCCGTCACCCGCCACAGCTCGGACCGGCCGAAGGGCGTCTCCATCCCAAGCACCCGCAAGTCCGGGACCAGCATGCCCCAGTAGGTGGCGAGCACCAGCACCGCGCCGAGGCCGAGCCAAAGCGCATAGCCGGGTCGGCTCCGCGTGGTTTCGGCCAGCCGCATCCGGCCACGCGGCGCCAGCAGCAGCCACAGCACGAACAGCGTGATGAGAAACGCGACGATCATGATCAGGACCCCCTTTCAAACACACCGGCTTGCCCGGTCGCCGCCGGGAGCGAGGCACGCCCTGGAGATAGGGCGCTAGAGGCGGCTGTCCGTGCCGGTGATGGCCCGGCCGCGACAGGATGCCCGCAGCGCCGCCCGTCGCCTTCGGGGTGCGCCCTGTCGTGGGCCCGTGGTGCGGGACGGCAGCGGCCGTCACATCCGGAACACGCCGAAGCGTGTCTCGCCG
>PUNI01000103.1 GCA_003551745.1 Paracoccaceae bacterium
CAGCCCCGAGCCGTGATAGCCCCGCCAGCGCGAGATGATCTTCTTCTTCTCCGGCCGGCCGAGGATGTTGTTGTAGTACCAGACAAGTTTCACGTTGGTCTCGTTGGCGTCCGAGCCGCCGAGACCGAAATAGACCTTCGACATGCCGGCCGGCGCCCGGTCGAGCACCATTTTCGCCAGGGTGATCGCCGCCTCGGTGCCGTGGCCTGCATAGGCGTGGTAGTAGGCGAGGTCGCGGGCCTGCGCGGCGATTGCCTCGGCGATCTCGGTGCGGCCGTAGCCTACGTTCACGCAATAGAGGCCGGCGAAGCCGTCGAGCAGCCGGTTGCCGTCGCGGTCGATGATCGTGGCGCCCTCGCCGCCGGCGACGATCCGCTGGGGCGCGTCGCCACGGGCAAACTGGGCCAGATGGGTGGAGGGGTGGAAGAGATGCTCGCGGTCCCATTTCGCGAGCTGGTCGTTGGTGAGCATCCTCAAATCCTTTCCGGCCGTCTCAGGCCCAGTCTCGGCCTCATCTCAGCCTCAGGCCCAGTCGCGGCAGACGTATTTGATATCGGTGAAGGCCTCCAGCCCGAAGCGCGCGCCCTCGCGGCCGAGGCCCGACTGCTTCATGCCGCCGAAGGGGATCGGCGCGCCGGTGACCTTGGTGCGGTTCACCGCCACCATGCCGAACTGCAGCGTCCGGGCGGCGCGATAGATCCGGCGCGGATCGAGCGTGTGCAGATAGGCGACGAGACCGTATTCGGTGGCGTTGGCGCGTGCGATCGCCTCGGCCTCGTCGTCGAAGGCGGTGACCGCGGCGACCGGGCCGAAGGTTTCCTCCTGCATGATCAGAGCCTCGTCCGGCACATCGACGAGAAGCGTCGGCCGGTAGAAGAGCGGGCCCTGCGCATCCCGTGCCCCGCCGGCGAGACAGCGCGCGCCGCGGGCCATGGCGTCGGCGACATGGGCCTCCTGCCGTGCCACCGCACGCTCGTGGATCAGCGGGCCGAGATCGCGATCCTCAATGCCGGGGCCAAGGGTGAGCGCGCGGACCGCCTCGGCGAAACGGGCGCAGAATGCCTCATAGACGGGGCGCTCGACGAAGAAGCGGTTGGCGCCCAGGCAGTCCTGCCCGGTGGTGGCGAACTTGGCCTTCACGGCCTCCTCCACCGCCTGATCCAGATCGGCATCGGCAAAGACGAGGAAGGGCGCATGCCCGCCCAGCTCCAGCACCAGCCGCTTCACCGTGTCGGCCGACTGGCGGTAGAGGAGCCGGCCGACCTCGGTGGAGCCGGTGAAGGACAGCGCGCGGACGCGGGGATCCTCCGTCCATGCGCCGACGATCTCGGGCGCGTCGCCGGGAACGACGCTGAGGATGCCCTCGGGCAGCCCGGCGCGATGGGCCAGTTCGGCCAGCGCCAGCGCCGAAAGCGGGGTTTCCACCGAGGGATGGACGACACAGGTGCAGCCGGCGGCCAGCGCGGCGGCGGCCTTGCGGGTGATCATCGCGCTGGGAAAGTTCCACGGCGTGACGAGGGCGGCCACGCCCACCGGCTCGCGCCAGACCTCGACCTCGGCGTCGGGCAGATGCGAGGTGACGCCCTCGATGTTGGGGCGCTTTGCCTCCTCGGCATAGAATTCGACGAAGCTCGCGGCATAGTCGATCTCGCCGCGCGCCTCCGACACCGGCTTGCCCTGCTCGGCAACCATGATCCGCGCGAGATCCTCGCGATGTGCGGTGATCGCCTCGTACCAGCGGCGCAGATGGGCGCCGCGGTCCTGCGGCAGTGCGGCCGCCCAGTCGGGCAGGGCGGCCTGCGCCACATCCACCGCGGCGCGGGCGTCGGCAGCCCCGAGCCGCGCGACCTCGGCAACCAGCCCACCACTGGCCGGGTCGGTCACCGGAAAGCGCTCCTTGCCGCTGCGCCAGCCCGCCAGATAGCCCTCGGTGCGCAGGAGACCCGGGTCCGCAAGCTGTCCGGCCAACCCGTCCGCCCCCTGCGCCGCCTTCCGTGCCGCCCGTGCCATGTCGTCCTCCCGCCGATTCTAGACGGGCAGAATGCACCGGGGCGCGCAGGCGTACGTGCTGGTCATGCCGTCCCTGGCAGTCGGATCGTCTGTTTTCGGCGGGCGATCAGGAGGGATCGTCCAGCAGCGCCCGCAGCGGCGGCGGCGCGGACTTCACGGGTTTGGTGACCACATAGCTGAAATAGCGCTTCACCCCGGCCCGGCTTTCCAGCAAGCCGTCCATCAGCGCCTGATAGGCGGCGACGTCCCGGGCGACGACCTGCATCAGATAGTCGTAGCCACCCCCCAGCGCCCAGCAGTCCGTGACCTCCTCGATCCGCCCGACCGCCGTTTCGAAGCGCTGGAAGCTTTCGGCGCGGTGGCTTTCCAGTTCCACGGTGACGAAGACCGTGACATGGGGCGCGAGGCGGGCCAGCGCGATCTCGGCCCGATAGCCCTTGATCAGCCCGCCCGCCTCCATGCGGGCGAGACGCTGCCAGCAGGGCGTGGCGGAGAGGTTCACCCGCCGCGCCAGGTCGGCCTTGGAAATCCGGCCCTCCCGCGACAGGATCGACAGGATCTCGATGTCACGGTCGTCGAGCGCGAACATGGACATGACGCCATGTTCCGGGGGCGGCCGGGCTTGTCAATCGAGCGCAGCCGGCGCGGGTCGGCGCCTGCCCATGGAGCCCGGATCGACAGGCTGCGTGCCGACCGCGAACGACGGACCTGTCCGGCCGACCGGCGGCCTGGCCGACGCGGCGCCTCCCTCGGCGGCGCGTCTGCCTCGGCTCGGATATCGAGACCGTGCCGGTCACCCTCGCGCAACCGCCGCAGTCAGCCGAAGCCCGATTTTCCGGCACCCTGAACGGGATGCCCCGCGATTTGCCGGTTGGACCGAACTGGTTTAAGCTCGATTATTGACATGACCGGGGTTGCGTCCATCCACTGGCTGCAACGTGGCCTACGGCCTGCGGCCCGTCTGAGGCGGGTTGGGTCGGAACGGTCATGCGGCGGCCCGGCGCGATCGCGCTCGGGCGCCATGAGCCCGAGTCAGCGCGCCCAACCAAGGGGGCGCACAGAGATGGGGAGACATAAGTGAAACCGACCCGCATGCTTCTGGCCGCCAGCGCGTTTGCCCTGGTCGCCGCCACTGCCGACGCGCAACAGACCTGGCGCTATGCCTTCGAGGAGGCCATCGACGAGGTGCAGGGGGTCTTCGCGACCCAGTTCAAGGAGCACATCGAGGCGAATTCCGACCATGAGGTGCAGCTCTTCCCGTTCGGCACGCTGGGCGAGTCCGACGACATCATGGAGCAGACCCAGGCCGGCATCCTGCAGTTCGTCAACCAGTCGCCAGGTTTCACCGGGGCGCTGATCCCGGCGGCGCAGGTCTTCTTCGTGCCCTATCTGCTGCCGCAGGAGGGCGAGCAGCTCAACGAGTTCTTCCGCAACTCTGTGGCGATCAACGAGATCTTCCCCGAGATTTATGCCGAGCACGGGCTGGAGCTGCTGACCATGTATCCCGAGGGCGAGGTGGTGATGACCACCAAGAGCCCGGTGCGCAGCCCAGAGGATCTCAACGAACAGAACGTGCGGGTGATGACCAACCCGCTTCTGGTCGAGAAGTACCGCGCCTTCGGGGCGGTGCCCACGCCGTTGCCCTGGGGCGAGGTCTACGGTGCGCTGCAGACCAACATGATCCAGGGCCAGGAGAACCCGATGTTCTTCGTGGAATCCACCCGGATGTACGAGGTGACCGATTACATCACCTTCACCGGCCACAACAACTTCACCACCGCCTTCATGGCCAACAAGGATTTCTTCGACGGCCTGTCGGGAGAAGACCAGGCGCTGGTGCGCGAGGCCGTGGACGTGGCTTTCGAGTACATCCTCGACTATCAGCAGGGGCTGACCGAGGCCTCGCTGGAGACGATCCTCGAGTCCAAGCCGGAGATGGAGGTCATCGTCCTGACCGAGGAGGAGCGCCAGCCCTTCATGGACGCCGCCGGGCGCGTGGAGGAGGAGTTCCTCCGCATGACCGGCGACACCGGTGCGCGGATCCTCGAGCAGATGAAGGCCGATCTCGAAGCCGTCACCAACTGACGCCCGGGACCGAGGCGGCGGCGGGCGATCCCGCCGCCGCAGCCCTGCCGCGCGCCGCGGCTTGATCCGGAGGCCCCCCCGCCGTGACCGACGACAAGCCGCGACCCGACGACCCCGACGACGGCATCCGCCCCGAGCGCCCGGAGACCGACCTCGCCACGGTCGCGCCCAGTGACGCGGCCCTGGCAAAGGCCGGCGCCATCGAGGACGTCTCGCCGATGGCCTACCGCTCCGACCTGCCGGGGCCGCTGGGCTGGCTGGACAACGGCATCGCCCGGCTGGAGGCCTTCCTGCTGGCAGCGGGCGTGCTTCTGATGGCCGCCAACACCGTGGCCAATGTGGTCGGCCGCTTCGTCTTCGGCAGCTCCATCCAGGCCACCGAGGAGGTCAACCGGATCCTGATCATCCTGATCACCTTCGCCGGCATCTCCTATGCCGCCCGCCATGGCCGGCACATCCGCATGACCGCCTTCTTCGACATGATGCCGCCAAAGCTGCGCAAGGGGCTGATGATCGTCATCGCGCTGGTGACGGCGGCCGTCATGTTCGCGCTCTGCTGGTACTCCTGGGGCTACATGATGACCCAGTACGGCCGCGGACGGGTGCTCTCCTCGCTGCAGATCCCGGTCTGGATCACGCTGGTCTGGGTGCCCGTCGGCTTCTTCATGACGGGGCTGCAATACCTGCTGACGGCGATCAAGAACATCCTCGCGCCCGACATCTACCTCTCCACCAGCGTGCTGGAGGGCTATGGCGACGATACCGAGCAGGAGGTCTAGCCGGTGGCCCTGACCATCTTCGCGATCATGGTGGTGCTGCTGTGCCTCGGCTTTCCGATGATGATCCCGCTGATCGCGGCCGCGGGCACCGGATTCTACATGGTCTTCGGCGGCTTCGGGCAGATGGAGACGATGATCCAGCAGATGATGGCGGGCATCCGCCCGGCCGCGCTGATCGCCGTGCCGATGTTCATCTTCGCCGCCGACATCATGACGCGGGGGCAGTCCGCCGGCCGGCTGATCGATCTGGTGATGAGCCTCGTGGGTCACCGCCGCGGCGGGCTCGCGATCTCCACCGCCACCGCCTGCACCATGTTCGGCGCCGTCTCGGGCTCCACCCAGGCGACGGTGGTGGCCATCGGCTCGCCGCTGCGGCCGCGGATGCTGAAGGCGGGCTACAAGGACAGCTTCACCCTGGCGCTGATCGTCAACGCCTCCGACATCGCCTTCCTGATCCCGCCGTCGATCGGCATGATCATCTATGGCGTGATCTCGAACACCTCGATCGCCGAACTGTTCATCGCCGGCATCGGGCCCGGGCTGCTGATCTTGCTGCTGTTCTCGATCTACTGCTGGATCTATGCGGTGCGCATGGGCGTGCCGACCGAGCCGGTGACGCCCTGGCCCGACCGGCTGCGGGCGCTGGCCCGCGCGCTCTGGCCGCTGGGCTTTCCGGTGATCATCATCGGCGGCATCTATGGCGGGGTGTTCTCGCCCACCGAGGCCGCGGCGGCCTGCGTGCTCTATGCGCTGATCCTCGAGATGATCGTGTTCCGCACGCTTGACCTGAAGGGGCTTGTGGCCACCGCCCGGTCCACCGGACTGATCACGGCGGTGGTGTTCATCCTCGTGGGCGCGGGGGCGGCATTCTCCTGGGTGATTTCCTTCGCGCAGGTTCCGCAGGAGGTGCTGGGTGCGGTCGGGATCGACCAGATGGGGCCGATCGGCGTCCTGTTCGTGATCTCGCTGGCCTTCTTCATCGGCTGCATGTTCGTCGATCCGATCGTGGTGATCCTGGTGCTGGTGCCGATCTTCGCGCCGGTGGTGAACGCGGTGGGGCTCGATCCGGTGCATGTGGGCGCGATCATCGTGCTGCAGGTGGCCATCGGGTCAGCGACGCCACCCTTCGGCTGCGACATCTTCACCGCCATCGCCGTGTTCAAGCGCCCCTACATGGAGGTGATCCGGGGAACCCCGCCCTTCATCTTCATCCTGCTCACGGTCTCGGTGCTGCTGATCTTCTTCCCGCAGATCGCGCTCTTCCTGCGCGACCTGGCGTTCGGCTAGGCGGGGCAGGGCCCGTGTTCAGCAAGATCCTCGTGCCCTTCGACGGTTCGCGCAACGCCGAGGAGGCCCTGCGCAAGGCGGCGGGCCTTGCCCGGCTCACGGGAGGCGAGATCGTCATCCTCACCGTCTGGCGTCACCACAGCCTTCTCGAGGCGTCCTTCTCGATGGCCCGGCCCGAGGCGATGCCGGGCAGCCTCGACGACGTGCTGCGCGACGAGGCGCGCGCGGTGGCCGAACACGGCAAGCAGATCGCCCGCGAGGCCGGCGCGCCGCATCTGCGCGCCTTCGTCAAGTCCGGGCCGCCGGCGCGCACCATCGTCAAATGGGCCGAGGAGAAGGGCGCCGACCTGATCGTCCTCGGCAGCCGTGGCGTCGGATCGGTGGAGAGCTTCCTCCTCGGCTCGGTTTCGCACAAGGTCACGGGGATGGCGCGCTGCCCGGTCCTGGTGGTGTGAGCGCCGGGGGCGCGGCCTGCCCTGCACCGCGATGGGTAGAGTGGCGTGCCGCCGGAGCAGGGGGCGTGCGGCAGACCAGCCGCCGACGGGAAGACCGTTGCCTCTGCGCCATGTTCCGGCCGTGGTTGGGTGCTCCTGTCTTGCGCGGCGAAGCCGCGATTGCAGGGGCCCTCCGTCCCCTGTATCGATTGTGAGGTCAGGAGGTTGCGAGTGCCGGCGCGGCCGGTGTCGCGGCTCTGTCTGCAGGGCGGGCCGCCCCCGCTGCGGGCGAGCTTCGCCTGGCTCTCTGCCCCGCTGACGGGTGCCAACATTGACAGGGTTCTCCACGCCTGCGCCGTCGCAGGCCGTGCCGGGGAGCCGAGTGCGGAGGAGCGATGCCGACAATGATCCGCATGCTGGCCGGGACAGGGCCCCGCGCCGTCGGGCCGGGTGTAAGCGCGCCGGAGCGACAGGCCGCCGGACCCAGAAGCTGACAGGCCAGCGATGCCCAACCCAGAGCCCCGCTTCAGCCGCGCGGAATATGCGGCACGCCTTCACGCCACCCGCGCCGCCATGGCGCTTCAGGGCATCGACACGCTGATCGTCTCCGATCCCTCGAACATGCACTGGCTGACCGGCTATGACGGCTGGTCCTTCTATGTCCATCAATGCGTCGTCGTCGGCCCGCATGGGGATCCGGTCTGGTTCGGCCGCGGGCAGGACGCCAACGGGGCGGTGCGCACCTGCTGGATGGAGGATGTGGATGTAATCGGCTATCCCGACCATTTCGTGCAGTCGCCCGACCACCACCCGATGGACTACCTCGCGGCGCGGATCATCGAGCGGGGCTGGGACGACGGCCGCATCGGCGTGGAGATGGACAACTACTGGTATTCCGCGGCCGCCCACCGCTCGCTGGCGACGCATCTGTCGTCCGAGCTTGTCGACGCCACCGCGCTGGTGAACTGGCAGCGGCTGGTGAAGTCGCCGCAGGAGCTGGACTACATGCGCCGCGCCGCCCGCATCGTCGAGCGGATGCACGCCCGCATCCTCGAGAAGGTCGAGCCCGGGATGCGCAAATGCGACCTGGTGGCCGAGATCTGGGATGCCGGGCTGCGCTATGACACGGCCCTCGGCTATGGTGGAGACTATCCCGCCATCGTGCCGCTTCTGCCCTCGGGCACCGATGCCGCCGCGCCGCACCTGACCTGGGACGACCGGCCGATGAAGCCGGGCGAGGGAACCTTCTTCGAGATCGCCGGCGCCTACAACCGCTATCACTGCCCGCTGTCGCGCACGATCTTCCTCGGCAAGCCCACGCAGACCTTCCTCGACGCCGAGGCCGCGGTGCTGGAGGGGATGGAGGCGGGGCTCGAGGCCGCCCGCGCCGGCAACACCTGCGAGGACATCGCCACCGCCTTCTTCCGGGTGCTGCTGCGCCACGGGATCATCAAGGACAACCGCACCGGCTATCCCATCGGCCTGAGCTATCCGCCCGACTGGGGCGAGCGCACCTGCTCGCTGCGGCCCGGCGATTACACCGAACTGCGCCCCGGCATGACCTTCCACTTCATGACCGGCCTGTGGATGGAGAATTGGGGCTTCGAGTTGACCGAAAGCATCCTGATCACCGAAGGCGCGCCGGAATGCCTGGCCTCGGTGCCGCGCAAGCTCTTCGTGAAGGACTGACCGTGCCCGCCAACCCGATCTCACCCACCATCCCGCTCGATGCCGAGGGCAAGCAACACGGCTTCCTGCGCCTGCCGCACTCGCGCAATGACAGCGCCTGGGGGTCGGTGATGATCCCGATCACGGTGCTGCGCAACGGCGACGGACCGACGGTGCTCTTCACCGGCGCGAACCACGGCGACGAATACGAGGGGCCGATCGCGTTGCAGGCGCTGGCCCACGAGCTGCGGCCCGAGGAGATCACCGGCCGGGTGATCCTCGTGCCCTACATGAACCTGCCCGCCTTTCGCGCCGGCACCCGCGTGTCGCCCATCGACGGGGTCAACCTCAACCGCGCCTTCCCGGGGGCGCCCGACGGCAGCGTGACCCGGAAGATCGCGCATTACTTCAATCATGTGCTGGTGCCGATGGCCGATCTGGTGCTGGACTATCACTCGGGCGGCAAGACCCTCGATTTCCTGCCCTTCGCCTGCGCCCACTACCTCGACGATCCGCACCAGCAGGCCGCCTGCGTCGCGGCGGTGGAGGCGTTCAACGCGCCCTACACGCTGATGCTGCGCGAGATCGATGCGGTGGGCATGTACGACACCGCCGTCGAGGCGCAGGGAAAGGTGTTCGTGACGACCGAACTGGGCGGCGGCGGCACCGCGACGGCGCGCTCGGCGCGCATCGCCCGGCGCGGGGCGCGCAACCTGCTGATCCATGCTGGCATCCTTGCCGGGGAGCCTGCGCGCGGGCCGAGCGTGCGGCTCGACATGCCGGGCGACGACTGCTTTCATTTCGCCGATTGCGACGGGCTCGTGGAGCCGCTGGCCGATCTCGGCGACAGCCTGGCGGCAGGAGCCCCCCTGGCGCGGATCTGGCCGGCCGACCGGACAGGCGTGCCCGCCCGGGAGTGCCGCGCCAATCGCGACGGCATCCTCGCGGCGCGGCACTTTCCGGGGCTCGTCCAGACCGGCGACTGCCTCGCCGTCATCGCCACCGTGGCGGAGCCCGCCTGACCTTGTGCCTCAGTGGCCGAGGATCTGGCTGAGGAAGAGCTTGGTGCGGTCGGATTTCGGGCGCAGGAAGAACTCCTCGGGCTCGTTCTGCTCGACGATCTGGCCCTGATCCATGAACACCACACGGTTCGCGACCTGCCGGGCGAAGCCCATCTCGTGGGTCACCACCAGCATGGTCATGCCGTCCTCGGCGAGCTGGATCATGGTGTCGAGCACCTCCTTGATCATCTCGGGATCGAGCGCGGAGGTGGGCTCGTCGAAGAGCATGATCCGCGGCCGCATGCACAGGCTGCGCGCGATCGCCACCCGCTGCTGCTGGCCGCCGGAGAGCTGGCCGGGATACTTGGCCGCCTGTTCGGGGATCTTCACCTTCTCGAGGAAGTGCATCGCGGTTTCCTCGGCTTCCCGCTTGGGGATCTTGCGCACCCAGATCGGCGCCAGCGTGCAGTTCTCTAGGATCGTCAGATGCGGGAACAGGTTGAAGTGCTGGAACACCATGCCGACCTCGGAGCGCACCTTGTCGACGTTCTTGAGATCCTCGTTGAGCTCGGTGCCGTCGACGACGATCTGGCCCGCCTGATGCTCCTCCAGCGCGTTGATGCAGCGGATCAGCGTGGACTTGCCCGACCCGGACGGGCCGCAGATCACGATCCGCTCGCCGCGATAGACGGTCATGTCGATGTCCCGCAGCACGTGGAACGCGCCGTACCACTTGTTCATCTTCGAGATCGAGATTGCGACCTCATTCGTCACCCGCATCTGGCGGGTGTCGATCTTGCGATCGACGGCGGCTTCGGG
>PUNI01000262.1 GCA_003551745.1 Paracoccaceae bacterium
CGCTGGCCGAGGGGCACTACGGCCGCCGCCTCTCCACCGCCGAGGTCAAGGCCGCGCTCGCAGCCGAGATCGCCGCGATCCTCGAGCCGGTGGCCCGGCCCCTGCCCCTCTACCCCCACACCCCGCAGGTGGTGCTGGTGGTGGGCGTCAACGGCTCGGGCAAGACCACCACCATCGGCAAGCTGGCCAGCCAGTTCCGCGCCGCCGGCAAGTCGGTGGTGATCGCCGCCGGCGATACCTTCCGCGCCGCCGCGGTGGAGCAGCTGCAGGTCTGGGGCGAGCGCGCCGGCGTGCCGGTGATGACGGCGCCCGAGGGTTCGGACCCCGCGAGCCTTGCCTTCGATGCGCTGGCCCGCGCCCAGTCCGACGGCGCCGATCTGCTGATGATCGACACGGCGGGGCGGCTGCAGAACCGGGCCGACCTGATGGAGGAACTGGCCAAGATCGTCCGCGTGCTGCGCAAGCGCGACCCCTCGGCGCCCCACAACACGATCCTCGTGCTCGACGCCACCACCGGGCAGAACGCGCTGAGCCAGGTCGAGATCTTCCGCAAGATCGCGGAGGTCTCCGGGCTGGTGATGACCAAGCTCGACGGCACCGCGCGCGGCGGCGTGCTGGTGGCGCTCGCCGACCGCTTCGGCCTGCCGATCCACGCCATAGGGGTTGGCGAGCAGATCGACGATCTTGCCCCCTTCGATCCCGACGATTTCGCCCGGGCGCTGGTGGGGCTGGACGCGTGAGCCGCCGCGGGTGACCGACTGGATCATCGCCATCGCAGGCACGCCCGAGGGCGCACGGCTCGCCACGGCCCTCGCGCTGGTCTCGGCCTTCGCCCACGCGCTCTTCGGCGCGCTCCAGAAGGGCCGCCACGACCCCTGGCTGAGCCGGGCCGCCATCGACGCGGGCCTCGTCGCCCTCATGCTGCCCGCCGCGCTCTTCCTGGTGCCCTGGCCGCAGGGGCCGGAATGGCTGTTTCTCGCCGGCGCGGTGGCGATCCACTTCGCCTACAAGCTCGCCATGGCGCAGGCCTACACCCGGGCGGCCTACACGGTCGTCTATCCGGTGGTGCGCGGCATCGGGCCGCTGGTGACCGTGGGTTTCGCGATGGTCGTCTTCGGCGAGCGCTACGGGCCGGGGCAGTGGCTGGGCGTGGCGCTCCTCTCCGGCGGGATCCTCGCGCTCGCCGCCCTCAACCCCACCGGCGACCGGCTGGGCCGGCCGATCCTTCTTCACGGTCTCGCATGGGCTGTGCTCGGCGGGTTGCTGGTGGCGGGCTACACCACATATGATGCATGGGCGATCCGGGCCTCGGCCGATCCGTTCACCTTTCTGGCGTGGTTCTTCCTGCTGAGCTCGCTGGATTTCCCGCTCCTGCTGGCGCGGCGGTTGATGGCGGCCTGCGTGGCGCCCGGCGGTGGGGGCCTGGCGGTGCGGGGCATTGTCGGGGCCTGTCTGGCACTGGTGAGCTTCGGCGGCGTGATGCTCGCCACCCGCGTCGGCCCGGTGGGCCAGACCGCGGTGCTGCGCGAGACCTCGACGGTGTTCGCCGCATTGATCGGCTGGGGCCTTCTGGGCGAAAGGGTCGGTTGGCGGCGCGCCGGGCTGATGGCGGTGATTGCCTCGGGCGCGGTACTGGTGCAGGTGGCAGTCTAGCGACGGACGGAAGATGGCGGAACGCAAGATCAACCCCACCCTGAAGGCGGTGCTGGAATTCGGCCCGGTGCTGGCGTTCTTCGTCGGCTATCTGTTCCTGCGCGAGAGCGTGTTCGAGATCGCCGGGCGCCCCTATGAGGGGTTCATCGTGCTGACCGGCATCTTCATCCCGGTCTTCGCGCTCGCCTCGTTCCTGATGTGGCGGCTGGTGGGGCGCATCTCGCGCATCCAGATCTTCACGCTGGTGCTGGTGGTGGTGTTCGGAGGTCTGACGGTCTGGCTCAATGACGAGCGCTTCTTCAAGATGAAGAGCACCATCGTCTTCGGCCTGATCGCGGCGCTGCTGTGGATCGGGCTGGCGCGCGGGCAGTCCTGGCTGGAATACGTGATGGAGGGGCTGATCCAGCTGCGCCACGAGGGCTGGATGGTGCTGACCCGGCGCCTTGCCTGGTTCTTCGCGGGGCTTGCGGTGGCCAATGAGATCATCTGGCGCACCATGTCCACGGATGTCTGGGTGACCTTCGACACCTTCGGCCAGCCCGGCGCGGTCTTCGTCTTCTTCATGGCGCAGGCGAAGCTGATCGAGACCTACATGATCGAGACGCCCGAAGACTGATCCCGCCCATTCGGCGCCGCGCGTTCGACGCCGCCCACTTGACGCCGCCCATCTGACGCCATCCCGTCAGGTCTGGCCGAACAGCACCTTCTGCTCCTCGCGGCTCATGCCGCCCTCACGCCGCTTGTCGGCGGCGACGGTCCGGCCGCGCTGCACCGCCGGCCGGCTGCCGACCTCGTCGAGCCAGCGCGCCAGATGCGGCTTGTCGTCCAGGCTCTGCTCCTGGCGTTCCCAGCCGCTGGCCCAGGGCCAGATCGCCATGTCGGCGATCGAATAGAAGTCGCCTGCCACGAAGCGGTTGCCGGCGAGTTGCCCGTCCAGCACCCGGTAGAGCCGCCCCACCTCGCGGCGATAGCGGTCCTGCGCATAGGGCAGGACCTGCGGCGGCTCCAGCGTGGGCGCGTATTTCAGGAAGTGATGCGCCTGCCCGGCCATCGGGCCGACCCCGCCCATCTGCCACATCAGCCACTGGTCCACCGCGATGCGGTCTCGCTCGGTGGGGCCGCCGAACTGCCCGGTCTTGCGCGCCAGATACTGCAGGATCGCGCCGGATTCGAAGATCCCGATCGCCGCGCCGTCGGGGCCGTCGGGATCGACGATGGCGGGCATCCGGTTGTTCGGGGCGATCTTCAGGAACGCGGGGTCGAACTGGTCACCCTTGCCGATGTCGACCAGGTGCAGGCTGTAGGGCAGCCCCATCTCCTCCAGCGCAATGGTGACCTTCCAGCCGTTCGGGGTGGGCCAGTAGTGAAGCTCGATCGGAGCGGGCATGACGGCGTCCTCCTTGTGTCGCGCGGCAAACTGGCACGTTCTACGGCGAAGGCAATGCGCTTGACGCCTCATGCCGCGCCGGCTAACCGGCTCGTGTGGCGCTTTGTTCACCGGATTGCGGGCCACGGTAAAGATGCCGCTAAAGAGGTTGCGGGTCGGTCCCGCCTTCGCCCGGTGTGTCGAGGAGGGCGGGGCATGGACAAGGGCTGGAGCGGGCGGACGCGGGCCGTCCACGCGGGCATCCGGCGCAGCCAGTACGGCGAGATGTCCGAGGCGCTCTTCCTCACCCAGGGCTTCGCCTATGCCAGCGCCGAACAGGCCGAGGCCCGGTTCCTGAAGGCCGAGGCCGACGAGTTCATCTATGCCCGCTACGGCAACCCCACCGTGGCCATGTTCGAGGACCGCATCGCCGCGCTTGAAGGCGCCGAGGATGCCTTCGCCACCGCCAGCGGCATGGCCGCCGTGAACGGGGCGCTCATGGCGATGCTGAGCGCCGGCGACAGGGTGGTGGCGGCGCGGGCGCTCTTCGGGTCCTGCCTCTACATCCTCGAGGAGATCCTGCCGCGCTTCGGGGTCGAGGTGGTGTTCGTGGACGGCGCCGACCTTTCCCAGTGGCAGGCGGCGGTGACGCCGGGCACCCGCGCGGTGTTCTTCGAGTCGATGTCGAACCCCACGCTGGAGCTTGTCGACATCGCCGCGGTCGCCCGCCTCGCCAGCGCCGTCGGCGCCCAGGTCGTCGTCGACAACGTCTTCACCACGCCGGTGTTCTCGCGCGCGCTCGCGCAGGGGGCGGATGTGGTCATCTATTCGGCCACCAAGCACATCGACGGGCAGGGGCGCTGTCTCGGCGGGGTGGTGCTGGGCCGGCGCGAGTACATCCGCAAGACCGTCGAGCCCTACATGAAACACACCGGCGGAGCGCTCAGCCCGTTCAACGCCTGGGTCATGCTGAAGGGGCTGGAGACGCTCGATCTGCGGGTGCGCGCGCAGGCCGACACGGCGCTGGCGGTCGCCCGCGCGCTGGAGGGTGATCCCGGGCTCGACCGGGTGATCTATCCCGGCCTGCCGAGCCATCCCCAGCATGGGCTGGCCATGGCCCAGATGGGCTCCGGCGGCACCCTGCTGGCGGTCGATGTGGCGGGCAGGCAGGCCGGAGCCTTCCGCTTCCTGAATGCCCTGCGCCTCTTCCAGATCACCAACAATCTCGGCGACGCCAAGAGCCTGGCGACGCATCCTGCCACCACCACACACCAGCGCCTGCCGGAGGCGCAGAAGGCGCATCTGGGCATCACGCCGGGTCTGGTGCGGCTCAGCATAGGGCTGGAGGATCCCGACGATCTGATCGCCGATCTCCAGGGCGCGCTGCGCCTGCTCTGACGCGCGGCGCCGCGCGTCGGCGGCGAGATCGGCGGCCGCACCGCGCTTGCCCGCCAACCGCCGTCGGGAGGTCGCGGCCATTGCGTGGAATGGAGGCCGGCCAAGGCTGCGCAGCACGCATGACGGCATGCCGCGCAGCGCAGGGGTGCGGGGCTTGACGCGGCCCGCACGGCGGCGCATCGGCAGCCGTCGGCGGTGAGGCGCAGATGCGGCTTGAGGACTTCGATTTCGATCTGCCCGAGCGGCTGATCGCCCTGCGCCCGGCCCGGCCGCGCAGCGCGGCGCGGCTGCTTGTGGCCGAGGGCGACCGGCGCATCGATGCCCATGTCGGCGACCTGCCAGGCGTCCTGCGCCCCGGCGACCGGCTCGTGTTCAATGACACGCGGGTGATCCCGGCCCGGCTCGACGGCCTGCGCAGCCGTCCGGGTGCCGAGGGGGCGCGGGTCGAGATCACGCTGGTCGCGCCGCGGCCCGATGGTGCGTGGTCGGCGCTGGCACGACCGCTGAAGAAGCTGCGACCCGGCGACCGGATCGCCTTCGCGGCCGGGCTGGCCGCCGAGGTGACCGGGCGCGCGGAGGGCCGGGTGCAGTTGCGTTTCAACCGCGAGGGGGCCGCCTTCGAGCAGGCGCTGGCTGAGGCCGGGGCGATGCCGCTGCCACCCTATATAGCAGCCCGGCGGGCTCCCGATGCGCAGGACCGGGAGGACTATCAGACCATCTTCGCGCGCACGCCCGGCGCGGTGGCTGCCCCGACCGCGGCGCTGCATTTCGATGCGCCGCTGCTGGCTGCGCTCGAAGCCCGTGGCGTGGCGCGCTCGACCGTGACACTGCATGTCGGCGCCGGAACCTTCCTGCCGGTGAAGGTCGAGGATGTCACCACGCACCGGATGCACGCCGAGTGGGGGGAGATCCCGCCCGCCACCGCCGCCGAGATCAACGCCACCCGGGCCGAAGGCGGGCGGATCATCCCTGTGGGCACCACGGCGCTGCGGCTCCTGGAAAGCGCGGCCGACGCGCAGGGACGGCTGGCGCCCTGGGCCGGCGATACCGACATCTTCATATATCCCGGGTACCGCTTCCGGATCACCGACGGTCTGGTCACCAACTTCCATCTTCCGCGCTCGACCCTGCTGATGCTGGTGGCCGCGCTGATGGGCCGCGCGCGCATCCTCGGGATCTATGCCCATGCGGTGGCCGCGGGATATCGCTTCTTCTCCTACGGGGATGCCTCGCTGCTGATCCCGGAGCGGCAGGAAACCGGCTGACAGGTCGCAATCGGGACGGACGGCCGCCGCATCGCCGAGCATCGGGAACCCAGGCAAGGGAAAACGGGCATGTTGAAGGTTCTCGCCAGCGCCTGGGCGCTGCTGCTCGGCATAGGCCTGCTGATGGTGGGCAACGGCGTGCAGGGCACGCTCCTGGGCGTGCGTGGCGCCATCGAGGGGTTTTCGACCTTCGAGATGTCGCTGGTGATGTCGGCCTATTTCCTGGGCTTTCTCGGCGGCTCGAAGCTGGCGCCCGAGATGATCCGCCGGGTCGGACATGTGCGGGTCTTCGCCGCCCTGGGCTCGATGATCTCGGCGGTGCTGCTGCTTTACGCGGTGATCCCTGACTGGATCGCCTGGACGCTGATGCGCGTGGTGATCGGCTTCTGCTTCTCGGGCGTCTACGTCACCGCCGAGAGCTGGCTGAACAACGCGGCCTCCAACGAGAACCGGGGCAAGGCGCTGTCGCTCTACATGATCGTGCAGATGCTGGGCATCATTGCGGCCCAGGGCTTGATGAACTTCGCCGATCCGGCCGGTTTCCTGCTCTTCGTCATCCCTTCGGTGCTGGTGTCTCTGGCCTTCGCACCGGTGCTGCTGTCGGTGGCGCCGGCACCGCTCTTCGAGGGCACGAAGGCGATGCGACTGGTGGAACTCTACCGCTTCTCGCCCCTGGGCTGCGTGGGTATGTTTCTGATGGGCGGGGTGTTCGCAGCCTTCTTCGGGATGGCCTCGGTCTGGGGCACGCTCGCCGGCCTGAGCGTGTTCGAGATCTCGCTCTTCGTGTCGGCGATCTTCGCGGGCGGGCTGGTCATGCAGTACCCCATCGGCTGGATCTCCGACCGCATGGACCGGCGCAAGCTGATCGGCCTGGTCGCGGCGATCTGTGCGGTGGTGGCGATGGTGCCGGTCATCCTGTCGCCCGGGCTCTGGGGGCTTCTGGCGGTGGGCTTCGTGGTCGGCGGGATCTCGAACCCGCTCTATGCTCTGCTTCTGGCCCACACGGGCGACTTCCTGCATCGCGACGACATGGCCGCCGCCTCGGGCGGGCTTCTGTTCGTGAACGGTCTGGGCGCGGTCAGCGGACCGATCGTGGCGGGCTGGCTGATGGAGGTGATCGGGCCCGACGGCTTCTTCCTGCAGATCGCCGTGCTCGTCGGCATGGTCGCGGCCTATGCCGCCTGGCGGATGACGCGTCGGCCGGCCCCGGCCGTGGAGACGACAGCCCCCTTCACGGCGGTCACGCCTGCGGCCTCGGCGATCGCCGCCGGCGCCGCCGCCGAGACCGGGATGGAGGACGAGGTTTCGGCCTGAGCCGCTACCCCCGGTGGCAAGCCGGCCAGATCGACGGCGCGCCATGCGGCAGCCGGGCAGCGCGCCTGCGCAGCACGAAAAAAGGAGCCCGAAGGCTCCTCTCTGTTCAACACCCGGCCTTCGCCGCCGGTCAGCCCTTTTCGGCGGTCTTGGCCGGTTGGGGGGCGGGAGAGGGGACCGGCTGAGGGCGCGCTCCCGTCGGCTGGGCGGCCGCCGGACGGGCGCCGCCGATCGGGTCGTCCTGCCGCTGGACCGACCCCTCGAAATGGGCGCCGGACTCGATGGCGATCGTCTTGTGGATGATGTCGCCCTCGACGCGCGCGCTGGACGAGAGCCTGACCTTCAGCCCGCGCACACGCCCGACGATGCGGCCGTTGATGACGACATCGTCGGCCACGATCTCGCCGCGGATGGTGGCGCCATCGCCGACCGTAAGAAGATGGGCACGGATGTCGCCGTCGACGGTGCCCTCGACGATGATGTCGCCGGTCGTGCTGAGGTTGCCGGTCACGGTGAGATCGGACGAGAGCACCGAGGCCGGGGGTTTCGCCTTCGGTGCGGGGGCGGACTCGCCGCTCCGGGTCGACATCGGTTCGACCGCGCGCGGCGCTTCCTCTTCCGGCTTTCGCGGACCTGGATCGTTGATCCTGCTCTTAGAAAACATTTCTGGCAGCCCTTATGTAGGTCATCGGATTCACGGGATTGGACCCGATGCGGACCTCGTAGTGGAGGTGCACACCCGTGGATCTTCCGGTTGTTCCCATACCACCGATCCGCTGGCCGCGCGAGACCCTATCCCCGACCTTCACGTCGATCGAGGAAAGGTGAGCATAGAGGGTTTCGATACCGAAGGCGTGGCGCACGATCACCGTGTTTCCATAGCCGCCGTGCCAGCCGGCACGGGTGACGGTGCCCTCGGCCGTCGACAGGATGGCCGTGCCGCGCGGGCCCGCGAAATCGACGCCCGAGTGCATGCGCGTCCGGCCGGTCTTGGGGTCGCGCCGGTTGCCGAAGCCCGACGTGAAGCGCACGTTGCTGCGAACCGGGCTGGCGAACGGCGCCCGCTCGGCGGCGATCCGGTAAAGGTTGACCCGGTCGAGCCCGACGAGAATGTCGTTGGCCCGGCTTTCCACCCCGTCCTCGTCGAGGCTGCCACGGGTCGAGATCGAGACCGGCCGCACCCGGTCTTCGGGCCGGACATAGGCGCTGCGCACCTGCTCCAGCAGCCGTTCCGGCGGCAGGCCGGCATCGCGGAACATCCGTTCGAGCGGCTGCATCGAGACCGAGACCGCCTCTTCCAGCCGCGCGAAGATGACGTTGTTGCGGTCCTCGGCCAGCCGCTGCTCGAGCGCGAGATGCTCGGCCTCGCGCCGGGCCTGCTCGGCCGCCGTGGCGATCACGTCGCGCTGGTCGGCGGTCTGCTCGAGGGCCTCCACGAGAAACCCGAGGGCATCCTCCATGTCGGCCGCGCGGTCGGCGGCCATCACAGGTTCCGCGTCGGCGCTGGCCTCGACCCGCGCCAGCGCGCGCCGTGCGTCTTCGCGCTCGCGCATCGTCCGGCGCAACGTCGCCTGCACCACCGACACGGCGGTCTCCATTTCCCGGCGCCGCTCCTCGGAGGCCAGCAGCGCCGACTGCATCCGCGAGACCTGTTCCATCGCCGTGGCGAAGCGCTCCTGTGCGCGCAGCGCTTCCTCGGCCCGGAGATCGCGCTCTGCTGCCAGCGTGTCGAGCCGGGCCTCGTAGACGCGCTGCTCGCGGGCCGCCTGCTCGCGCAGGGTGCCTGCGCCGATGCTGTCGATCAGGAAGACGGCGGTGACGATGATCGTCCACCCCACCACCAAGGCGGTGCCGCCGAGGCCGACGATCTGCGCCAGCGGGCTGAGGCGGATGAAGCGGGTTTCCGTGTCCGACCGGAGGAAGAGGCGACGTTCGGGGATCTTGCGCGACAGGGCCGCGTTCACATGCTCGCTCAGGCTTCGCAAGTCGGCGTCCTCGTCTGCTGCCCCACGCCCTTGGCTCCGCTGTCTCTTCGGACTGCGCCCTTGTGACGGCGCTTGGAGCACTGCTAGCCTGATAGGCGAGGCGGGATTCCTCGCGCAACCCGATATGCTGCGATGCGCCGCGGGATCGGCACAATCTGGCGCGGTTGGGCGGAATCTTGCCGAGTTTTTCGGGGGAGAGGTCGCGCGGAGCCGGGAAATGCCGCCGGCCCCGTGCGATGTGAAGCGCAGCGTGGCCGCCCCGGGATCAAAGGCCGCTGGCGGCTTCCAGAACCTCGTCGACATGGCCCGGGACCTTGACCTTGCGCCAGACGCGCGCAACGCGGCCGTCGCCGTCGATCAGGAAGGTCGCCCTTTCGATCCCCATGTATTTCTTCCCATACATGTTCTTCTCGACCCAGACGCCATAGCGTTCGCAGACGTCGGACTCCGCGTCGGAGGCGAGGATGACGCCGAGGCCGTGCTTCTTCACGAACTTGTCGTGGCTCGCGACACTGTCCTTGGAGACGCCGACGACGGTCGCGCCGGCCTTCGCGAAGGCCTCCGCCGCCTCGGTGAAGCCGACCGCCTCCTTGGTGCAGCCCGAGGTGTCGTCCTTGGGATAGAAGTAGAGCACCACCTTGGAGGGGCGGAGAGCGGCGAGGGAGACCTCGCCGCCGCCGTCGCGGGGCAGGGTGAAGTCCGGGGCGATCTCGCCAGTGTCGGGCATGGCAGCCTCCTTGCAGCCGAATCTACGCAGCGGGTTCTAGCAGGCGGTCGCCATGCGGACAGGGGTCAGAAAGGGATTTCGTCGTCGAGATCCTGATAGCCGCCGCTTCCAGAGCCGCTGCCCTGCCGCTTGTCGTCGCCGAAGTCGGAGCGGCGGTCATCGCCTAAGCCGCCGCCGGCATCGCCGCTGCGGCTGTCGAGCAAGACCATCTGCGCTCCGATGGTGCGCAGAACGACTTCGGTGCTGTAGCGGTCCTGGCCGGACTGGTCCTGCCACTTGCGGGTCTCAAGCTGGCCTTCCAGATAGACCTTTGAGCCCTTGCGCAGATACTGCTCGGCGATCCG
>PUNI01000171.1 GCA_003551745.1 Paracoccaceae bacterium
ATAGAGCGCCGCGTCGGTGTTCAGCACCTCGCGCCAGCGCCCGCCGCGCGGCAGCGCCAGCCGATAGCCCGGCCGCTCCACCGGGGTGAAGTTCACAGCCACGGCCAGCGGCGGATCATCCGGCCCCCCGAAGCGCGCCCAGGCGAAGACCGACTCGTCGGCGTTGTCGACATCGAGCCAGACGAAGCCGTCGGCGTCGGCGTCCTTTGCATGCAACGCGGGCTCGGCACGGTAGAGCGTGTTGAGGTCGCGCACGAGCCGCGCAAGCCCGGCGTGGTGCGGCCGCCTGGCCGCCTCCCAGTCGAGCTGGGCATTGTGGTTCCACTCCGCCGGCTGGGCAAACTCCTGACCCATGAACAGCAGTTTCTTGCCCGGATGGCCCCACATGAAGCCGTAATAGGCCCGCAGATTTGCGAATTTCTCCCATTCCGGGCCCGGCATCTTGTCCAGCATCGAGCCCTTGCCATGCACGACCTCGTCATGGCTGATCGGCAGGATGAAGTTCTCGGAAAAGGCATAGACCAGCCCGAAGGTCATCTGGTCGTGATGCCAGCGGCGGTGGACGGGCGCGGTCGCGACATAGCGCAGCGTGTCGTTCATCCAGCCCATGTTCCACTTGAACCCGAAGCCCAGCCCCCCGGTGTGGACCGGCTGCGACACGCCGGGAAAGGACGTGCTCTCCTCCGCCGCCGTGAGGATCCCTGGCACCTCGCCATAGACGGTGGAGTTCACACCCTGCAGGAGCGCGATCGCCTCCAGGTTTTCGCGCCCGCCGTGGATGTTGGGCACCCACTCGCCCTCCTTGCGCGAGTAGTCGCGATAGAGCATCGAGGCCACTGCATCCACGCGCAGCCCGTCGGCGTGGTATTCCTCCAGCCAGTAGAGCGCGTTGGCGGTCAGGTAATTGGCCACCTCGCGACGACCGTAGTTGTAGATCAGCGTGTTCCAGTCGGGGTGATAGCCTTCCTTCGGATCGGCGTGTTCGTAAAGTGCAGTCCCGTCGAACCGTCCGAGCCCGTGCGGATCGGTGGGGAAATGCCCCGGCACCCAGTCGAGGATCACTCCCAGCCCCGCTCGATGCGCCGCGTCGATCAGGTCGCGGAACTCGTGCGGGGGCCCGTGGCGGATGGTGGGGGCGAACATGCCCACCGGCTGATAGCCCCAGGAGCCGTCGAAGGGATACTCCGACACCGGCATCAGCTCGATATGGGTGAAGCCCATCTCGGCGGCATAGCTCACCAGTTCCTCGGCAAGCTCGCGGTAGGAGAGCGACCGGTTGCCCTCGGCCGCACGCCGGCGCCACGACCCGAGATGCACCTCGTAGATCGAGATCGGCGCGCTGCGCGCGTTGCGCCCCCCTCGCGTCTCCATCCAGTCACCGTCCTTCCAGCCATAGCCGTGAAGGTCGCGCACCACAGAGGCCGTCTGCGGCGGATGCTGGGCGCCGAAGCCCACCGGATCGGCCTTCAACGGCCCCAGCCGGCCATCGGGGAGGGTGATCTCGTATTTGTAGACCGCGCCCTCGCCGATGCCGGGCAGGAATATCTCCCACACGCCGGTCGCGCCGCGCCGGCGCATCGGGGCGCGCCGGCCGTCCCAGGCGTTGAAGTCGCCCACCACGGAAACCCGGCGCGCGTTGGGCGCCCAGACGGCGAAATGGGTGCCGGCGACGCCCTGGTGGGTCATCACATGGGCGCCCAGCGCCTGCCAAAGCCGCTTGTGGGTCCCCTCGCCCAGCAGGTATTCGTCGATCTCACCCAGCACCGGCCCGAAGCGGAAGGGATCGTCATAGTCCCAGCGGCGCCCCTCGCCCGCCGCGTGCAGCCGGTAGGCCGCCCCGGCCGGGATCTCGCCCGCAAAGAGGCCGGGATGGCCGGCCACGGGCTGCAGCGGCCAGTCCGCGACCCCCCGTGCCGTCAGCGCCTCGGCATGGGGATCGAAGGCCAGCAGCCGGCCCGAAACGCCACGATGATGCGGCCCGAGCACGGCGAAGGCATCGTCGAGATGCCCGCCGGTCACCGCCGCCGCATCGGCGGGGCTGAGCCAGTCGGGCGCAGAGGAAGGCTTCGCGGCAGATCGCATTGCCCGGAGCCTAACCCGGCCGGCGCGAAACACAACCGCCGCGTCCCGCAATCTCGTCAAGACGCACGCCCGCGCCGCGGCGGTGCGCGCTGCCTGCCCATCTGCGCATCCTGCCGCAGTCGGGGCCGGGCGGTCCCGCGATGTACCGGCAGTCGCGCGCAGGGTTCATCCACGTCAATCTCGCCCGACACGAGGACGGGCGAGCCCGTCGGGAGTTCGGTGGACGGCGCGCCCGGAGAGGCCGCCCGGGCGTCCGCGAAGCACACGCATCGCCCCGCGCGATCTGTCACGCGCCGATGCGGGGTTTCTTCCTTCGCCGCGCTGCGAGGTCTGTGGTACCCTCGCTGCCTTGCGTTGCCTCAGCCGCCGGAGAGTGCCATGCCGCGCCCCATCATGCCCGCCCTCGCGGCGGCGCTCCTGTTGCTCGCGGCGGCCGCCGCATCCGCGCAGGGCTGGTACGAGCCCGCCCGCGGCACGCCCGAGCGGCGGGCGCTGATGGACGCCATCCGTCCACAGGCCGAGTCGCTGTTCGGCGCGCCGATCGAATTCGTCGTCGGCCAACTCAGGGTCGCGGGCGATATCGCCTTCGCCGCGGTGCAGGCACAACGCCCCGGTGGGGGGCGGATCGATGTCCGGCGCACGCCGGGCTGGGCGCAAGGCTATTTCATGGAAGATGCAGACCACACCAGCGGGCAGGCGCTCCTCCGTCGCCGGGGTGGGCAGTGGGCAGTCTCGGACTTCGCTTTCGGTGCGACGGACGTCTGGTGGGCCCACGGTCCGCTCTGCACCGAGTTCCGCCCGGTCATCGCCGACGTCTGCAACTGACCGTCCGGGACACTAGCTCCTGATCAAGGCCGACGTGCGCCTCACTGCGCAGCCGCGGCTCGGCTGTCAGGCAGCCCGCCGGTGAGCACATAGCGCAACACGGCCACCACCTGCTCGGGTGTCTCGGCCACCGCCAGCGCGGCGGCATCGACCTCCTTGAGGGCATGGGCATGTTCGGGGCCGTGCAGCACGATCAGCGATTTGCCCAGCGCCGCGGCGTAGCCGGCGTCGAAAGCCGCGTTCCATTGCCTGTACTTCTCGCCGAAGCGCACCACCACCACATCGGCATCGCCAAGCCCCTTGCGGGTGCGGATCGCGTTCAGCTTCGCGCCCTTGTGGTCGTGCCAGAACTTGTCGGGCTCCGCGCCGAGGATCGCCACGCCGCAATCGTCGCTGGCGGCGTGGTCGGTCACGGGGCTGACGAAGGCGACGTCCAGCCCCTCGGCGCCGGCGATGATGCGGTCGCGCCAGTCGGTGTGGATCTCTCCCGAGAGAAAGACGGTCAGGGTCATCGCCCCCTCCTTTTTGCTGCGGGGTTGCTGCGGGCAGGCTCAGATGAGCGGCGTCGCGCCCCAGATGTCGCCCATGTAGCCGCGGATCGTTCGGTCCGACGAGAACCAGCCCGACCGCGCCGTGTTGAGCGCGGCGGCGCGCATCCACGCCTGCGGCTCGCGGTATGCGGCGTCGACCCGGCGCTGCGCGTCCCAGTAGCTGTCGAAATCCGAACACACGAGAAAGTAGTCGTGATGCCTCAGATTGTCGACGAGGCTGGAATAGCGGTTGACGTCGCCGTCCGAGAAGACGCCCGCCGCGATCTGGTCGATCGCCTCGGCGAGCCGCGGGCTGGCCGCGATCGCCTCCCGGGCATGCCCCTCGACGGCGCGTCGGGCCGCCACCTCGTCGGCCGTCATCCCGAACAGGAAGAAGTTCTCGGCCCCCACCCGCTCGCGGATCTCGACATTGGCGCCATCCAGCGTGCCGATGGTCAGCGCGCCGTTCATGGCGAACTTCATGTTGCCGGTGCCCGAGGCCTCCTTGCCGGCGGTGGAGATCTGCTCGGAGAGATCGGCGGCCGGGATCAGCCGCTCGGCCATGGTGACGTTGTAGTTGGGGGGATAGACCACCTGCAGCAGGTCGCGCGTCTTCGGGTCGGCATTGATCACGCGGGCAACATCGTTGATCAGGTGAATGATCTCCTTGGCCATGACATAGCCCGGGGCGGCCTTGCCGCCGAAGATCTTCACTCGAGGGCTCCAGGGACCGCCGGGATCGGCGCGTATCGCGTTCCACAGCGCGATGGTCTCGAGGATGTTCATGTGCTGGCGCTTGTATTCGTGGATGCGCTTGATCTGGATGTCGAACATTGCCTCGGGGTTGACCGCCACGCCATGCGACTCGCGCAGCCAGTGTGCCAGCGCGTCCTTGTTGGCGAGCTTGGCCTCGGCGAAGCCGGCCATGAAGCCCGCGTCGGCGACATGCGGCTCCAGCTCCACCAGCCGCTCCAGATCGGCCACCCAGCCCGGCCCGATCGCCTCGCCGATCAGATGGCGCAGCCGCGGATTGGCCGCGACGATCCAGCGCCGCGGCGTGACCCCGTTGGTCTGGTTGACGATCCGGTCCGGGTGCAGCCGGTGCAGATCGGCGAAGACCGTGGACTTGACCAGTTCGGTGTGCAGCGCCGAGACGCCGTTCACCTTGTGCGCCATGATGAAGCTCAGCTCGCCCATGTTCACCTGGCCATCGCCGATGATGCCCACGTTGCGGCCGGGATGGGCGCGGGCGTGGTTCTCGTCGATCCGGGCGATGATCTCCAGATGCCGCGGCAGCAGCCGCGCCATCAGCCATTCCGGCCAGCGCTCCAGCGCCTCGGGCAGGAGCGTGTGGTTGGTATAGCCGAGGCAGTTGCGCGAGATCTCCTCGGCCTCGTCGAAGTCCAGCCCGTGGACATCATGCAGCAGCCGCACGAGTTCCGGGCCGGCGATGGCCGGATGGGTGTCGTTGAGCTGGATGGCGACCTTGGCGGGCAGCAGGCGCAGATCCTCGTATTCGCTGCGGAAGCGGCGCAGGATGTCGTGGAGCGACGCCGAGGTGAAGAAGAACTCCTGGCGCAGCCTGAGTTCCTTGCCGCTGTCGGAGGTGTCGTCGGGATAGAGAACGCGGCTGATGGTGCGCGCCAGCGCCTCGGCCGCCGTCGCGCCCACGTAATCGCCGCGGTTGAAGGCGGCGAGGTCGAAACCATGCACCGCCTGCGCGCCCCACAGCCGGAGCGTGTTGGCCCAGCGCCCGCGCCAGCCGATCACCGGCGTGTCATGGGCCTGCGCCAACACGAACTCCGCCGGCTCCCAGATCGCCGCGCCGTTCGGCTTCACGACACGACCGCCGAAGCCGATGCGGTGCGCCGCTTCCGGGCGCTCGAATTCCCAGGCGTGCTTCTGGCGCAGCCATTCCTCGGGCTCCTCGATCTGGACACCGTCCTCGAAGCGCTGCTGGAAGAGGCCATGCTCGTAGCGGATACCATAGCCGTGGCCGGGGCAGCCCAGTGTCGACATCGAATCGAGAAAACAGGCCGCCAGCCGCCCCAGCCCGCCGTTGCCCAGCGCCGCGTCGGGCTCGTCGGCCAGAACCTCCGTGAAGTCGAAGCCGCACGCCTCGACGGCGGCGCGGGCCTCGGCCATCAGACCGAGATTGACCATGGCGTCTTCCAGAAGCCGTCCGATCAGGAACTCCATGGACAGGTAGTAGACGCGCTTGCCCTGCGCCGCGTAGGTCGCCTTGGTCGAGGCGAACCAAGGCGTGATGATTCGATCCCGCACCGCCAGCGACAGCGCCATGCGCATGTCGTAGATCTGCGCATGGTCGAGATCCTTGCCCAGCGAGAATTGCAGATGTCGCAGGGTCTCTGCCCGCAGATCAGCGTCTTGCATCACGGTCCCCGACCTTTCGCTTGGCGTCCGCGCCCCGGCCGTGGCGGTGTTCTTGCCGGTCCTGCGGCGGACATTCGTCGGGCAAAGAACTTGCGCAGGCCGACGGGCCTGACAAGGGCGAGGCTCGAAAAGACAGCACTCAGGTGCGCCCGCGTCACAGGCGCCGCTCAACGAATGGTTGTGGGAAAGCAACAGCCCGTCGGGATTCGGCCGCCGAGTTTGGCCGTCAAGCGCGATGTTCGGTTGCGCGCTTCGGAAGCCAGCAGGTAGCCTGAGAGCACGACTCAGGTCTGCTTGGGGGGACATGAGACCAGCCTGAACTACAGCGATGCCGACGCAGGTCTGCCAACCTGCGCAGGGCAAGCGTCGCAGGCGGTTCGGGAGGGTGCAGCACGGGTGGCGATGCGGCCCCTGGCCGCGCGCCCGCCCGGTCGCCGGATTGGTTGCAAAGCCGAAATCCGGTGAGCATGTCCCAGATGTTGGGCGATGGAAGGCGCGGCACACATGTGCTGGAAGGCTTCCCGGAGCCAGGCGCGGGCATCCGCCCCGCGCTTTCAGACATCTGTTTCCAGCCGACCCGGGCGCGCGGGGCCAGAATCCGGCCCCGGAACAAGGGCACAAGCGCCGGGCAGGAACTGCCGCGACACGGCGCCGGGACAGGGGGAAAGCGCTGGATGGGCAGGATCGGACAGGACATGCCGGCTCAGCAGGGATGGACGGCGGTGCAGGCCGCGATGAGCGACCGGATCGGTCAGAGCAACTACGTGAACTGGATCGCACCCATACAACTTAAAGCTGTATCCGACGGCGTGGCACGCCTCTCCGTTCCGACGCGTTTCCTGGGCGACTGGGTCAACCGCAACTTCGGCCAGGTGCTGATAGAGGAGTTCGGCAAGGCCGGCGTCGAGATCTCCCGGCTCGAGTTCTCGGTCGCGCGCAACCGGTTGTCGCCCGACGCCGAGGCAATGGCGGACACGCCCCTGCGGCGCCCCACCCGGCGGGCGGCCGCGGTCAGCGGGCCAGTCACCGGTCATGATCTGGAGGGAGACCTGCCGGGAAGCCCGATCGACCGGCACCATACCTTCGAGACCTTCGTGGTGGGCAAACCCAACGAACTTGCCCATGCCGCCGCCCGACGGGTGGCCGAGGGCGGGACGGTCAGCTTCAACCCGCTCTTCCTTTATGGCGGCGTCGGCCTCGGCAAGACCCATTTGATGCACGCCATCGCCTGGGAACTGCGCCGGCGCGACCCGGCGCTCAAGGTTCTCTATGTGTCGGCCGAGCAGTTCATGTATCGCTTCATCGACGCGCTGCGCCGCAAACAGATCATGGATTTCAAGCAGCTGTTCCGCACCGTCGACGTGCTGCTGGTGGACGACGTGCAGTTCATCTCGGGCAAGGACAACACGCAGGAGGAGTTCTTCCACACCTTCAACGCGCTGGTGGACCAGCGCAAGCAGATCGTGATCTCGGCCGACCGCGCGCCGGGCGAGATCAAGGATCTGGAAGAGCGCATCATCTCGCGCCTGCAATGCGGGCTGGTGGTGGATCTGCACCCCACTGACTACGAGTTGCGCCTGGGCGTCCTGCAGCAGAAGGTCGAGGCGATCCGCGCCGAGGATCCGGGCATCCGGGTCGCCGACGACGTGCTCGAGTTCCTCGCCCGCAAGATTGCCACCAATGTGCGGGTTCTGGAGGGGGCGCTGACACGGCTCTATGCCTTCGCCTCGCTCGTTGGTCGCGAGATCACTCTGGAGCTGGCGCAGGACTGCCTCGCCGACATCCTGCGCGTGTCCGAACGCCGGGTGACGATCGAGGAGATCCAGCGCAAGGTCGCCGAGCACTTCAACATCCGCCTCGCCGACATGATCGGCCCCAAGCGCGTGCGCACGCTGGCCCGGCCAAGGCAGGTGGCGATGTATCTCTCCAAGGAACTGACGGCGCGCTCCCTGCCCGAGATCGGCCGGCGCTTTGGCGGTCGCGATCACACCACCATCCTGCACGGCGTACGCAAGATCGAGGAGCTGATGGGGTCCGATCCGCAACTGGCAGAGGATCTGCGACTTTTGCGCCGGCAGCTGACTTCCTGAGCCGCCAGCACCCCGCCACACCCTCCGCCTTCAGGATCAGAAAGCCCTTGTGGAGGCAGCCGATTTGGCTAGGCTCGGCCTCCCGGCGGAGCCGGCGTCGCGCCGCCCGGCCGCCGCCGGACAGATCGAGGGGGACAGGGCGATGAAGATCAGCATCGAACGCGGGCCGCTGCTGCGGGCTGTGGCGCAGGCGCAGTCGGTGGTGGAGCGGCGCAACACCATCCCGATCCTCGCCAATGTCCTGATCGAGGCCCAGGGCGAGACGGTCAGCTTCCGGGCCACCGATCTCGACATCGAGGTGGTCGACCGGGTGCCGGCGATGGTCGAACAGCCCGGCGCTGCCACCGTGTCGGCGGTGCTGCTGCACTAGATCGTGCGCAAGCTGCCCGACGGCGCGCTGGTACAGCTGGCCGACGATCCCGGGAACGGCCGCCTCACGGTGCGCGCGGGCCGGTCGAACTTCACGCTCGCCACGCTGCCGAAGGAAGACTTCCCCGTGATGGCGTCCGCCGAATACAGCAGCAACTTCTCGGCCCCCGCCCGTGATCTGCGCCGGCTTTTCGACAAGTCGAAATTCGCCATCTCCACCGAGGAGACAAGGTATTACCTCAACGGCGTCTACATGCATGTGGCAGAGGGCGAGGACGGCTCGGTGTTGCGCTGCGTGGCGACCGACGGCCACCGGCTCGCCCGCGTCGATGCTCCCCTCCCGCCCGACGCCGCCGGGATGCCGGGGGTGATCGTGCCGCGCAAGACGGTTGGCGAGCTGCGCAAGCTGCTGGAGGACGACGACGCCCAGATCGCCGTCTCCGTCTCCGAGACCAAGCTGCGCTTCGCCACCCCCGAGATCACGCTCACCTCCAAGGTGATCGACGGCACCTTCCCCGACTATTCCCGGGTGATCCCAACCGGCAATGCGCGCCGCCTTGAAGTGGACGCGGCCGAATTCGCAAAGGCGGTGGACCGGGTCGCCACGGTGTCCTCCGAGCGCTCGCGCGCGGTGAAGATGGCGCTGGAGGAGGACCGGCTGGTCCTGTCCGTCACCGCCCCCGACTCCGGCACGGCCGAGGAGGAACTGGCCGTCGCCTATGGCGACGACCGGCTGGAGATCGGCTTCAACGCCAAGTATCTGCTGGAGATCGCCAGCCAGGTCGACCGCGAGAATGCCGTCTTCCTGTTCAACTCGCCGGGCGATCCCACCCTGATGCGCGAGGGCGGCGACACCTCGGCGATCTATGTCGTGATGCCGATGCGGGTGTGACCGCGCCGTCTGGTGCGGACAGTGGCGCGGATCGTCCGGCCGGAGCGCGCGCCGCCGGGCTGACTCTCGCCGAACTCGGCCTGTCGCATTTCCGCTCGCACCGACGCACGGGTCTCGTCCTGCGGCCCGGTCTGGTGGCGATCTGGGGGCCGAACGGCGCCGGCAAGACCAACATCCTCGAGGCCGTCTCGCTGCTCTCGCCCGGCCGTGGCCTGCGCGGCGCGCCGGTCGAGGCGCTGGCGCGCCGGCCCGAAGAGCTCGGCTGGAAGGTCACCGCGCAACTCGTCGGACCGGGCGCCGGCCGCGAGGTGGCAAGCTGGGCCGAACCCGGTGCGCGCGGCCGGTCGGTGACGATCGACGGCAAGCCGGCCCCCCAGGCGGCACTGGGCCGGCTCCTGCGAGTGCTCTGGCTGACCCCGGCGATGGACAGGCTCTGGACCGAGGGCGCCGAGGGCCGCCGCAGGTTTCTCGACCGCATCGCGCTCAGCTTCGAGCCGGCCCATGGTGAGGTGGTGCTCGCCTACGAGAAGGCCATGCGCGAGCGCAACCGACTGCTGCGCGACGGCGCCGGCGACCCCGGCTGGTACGGCGCGCTGGAAGCCCGGATGGCGGCGGAAGGCGCGCGCATGGCCGCGCACCGCCGCATGGCATTGGCGCGGCTCGCGCGCGCCGCCGCAGAC
>PUNI01000423.1 GCA_003551745.1 Paracoccaceae bacterium
ATGCTTTCCAGCTCGCTCTGGATGGTCTGCAGGTTGGTGAGCGCGGTGCGGCGGTATTCCTCGGCGATCCGCTCCAGCTCGGTCTCGAACTTGCGGCGCATCTCGGCGATCTCTCCCAGTTCGGCTTCCATCCGGGCGATCTGGCCCTCGCCCTCGAGGATCGCGCGCTGCAGCGCCATCAGCTCGGAGCGGCGCAACAGGCCGCGGTCGTGCAGCGTCTCCTTGTCGGCGAGCTCGTCGCGCAGGAGCGCGAGCTGGCCCTCGACCGCGGCGCGCTGGCTGGCATAGCCCTGGTCGCGGAACGCCAGCGCATCGAGGTTGCGGCGCACCAGCGCCTGCTCCTGGATCAGCCCGGACCGGTTCACGGTGAAGGCGAGCGTCTGGCTTTCGAGGATCGCGGCGATCTCGGGGTCGTCGCGGGCGGCCTCCAGCCGCGCGGGCAGAACCAGCCGGTCGAGGCCCGCGTGTTCGGCCAGAAGCCTTGCCTCGGTGGCCTCGAGCCGCGCGCGACGCAGGAAAAGCTCGCGGTTGGTGGCGGCCGCCAGCGTCTCGTCGAGGCGCAGGAGCACGTCGCCGGCGCGCACCGCCTCGCCCTCGGCCACGAGGATCTCCTTGATGATGCCGCCCTCGAGGTGCTGGACGATCTTGTTCTGGCCGGTGGCGACGAAGCTGCCCTGGGCGATCACCGCGGCGGCGAGCGGCGCGCGGAACGCCCAGACGCCGAAGCCGCCGAAGGAGAAGGCCAGCAGCGCGAGGCCGAAGATCGCGTGGCGTCTGATCGAGCGGGGCATGCCGGCATACCAGTCCTCGGCGGCGGCGGTGGTGGTAGTGGGGGCGGGCAGGTCATGTTCTGCGGTCATCGCCGGGGGCTCCTCCTTCGATGCGGTCCGCCGCGCCGGGGCCGAGGGGCGGTCTGGCCGGCCCGGCCTGCGCGCCGCCCGAAAGCCGGGCGAGCACCTGCTCGCGGGCGCCGAACAGCGCCACCGAGCCGTTGGCGAGCAGAAGGATCTTGTCGACCACGTTCAGGAGCGCGGGCTTCTGGGTGATCACCACGGTGGTGATGCGGCTTTCGCGGGCGTGCTGGATCGCGCGCGCCAGCGCCTTGTCGCCGGCGGTGTCGAGATTCGAGTTCGGCTCGTCCAGAACCACCAGCCGCGGGTTGCCGAAGAAGGCGCGGGCCAGCGCGATGCGCTGCTTCTGCCCGCCCGAGAGCGGCGCACCATCGGCGGCGACCAGCGTCTCGTAGCCCTGCGGCAGGGTGGCGATCATCTCGTGCACATCGGCCAGGGCCGCTGCCTCGTAGACCTGCGCGTCGGTCGCATCGGCCCGCATCCGGGCGATGTTGTCGCGGATGGTGCCAGGGAAAAGCTGCACGTCCTGCGGGAGATAACCGATGTTCTCGCCCAACTGGCGCGGATCCCAGTTGCGCAGGTCCATGAGGTCCAGCCGGACATTGCCCGAGGTGGGGAGGATCGAGCCCACAAGCATCTTGCCCAGCGTTGTCTTGCCGGCGCCCGAATTGCCGATCACGGCGAGCGTCTCGCCCGGGTTCAGGGCGAAGCTGACCCCGTTCAGCACCACATGCTTGGTACCGCCGGGCACGTAGAGCAGCCGCTCGACATCGAGCCGGCCCTCGGGGCGCGGCAGCCGCAGCCGCTCGAACTGCAGCTTCGAGCTGCGCAGGAGGCCCGCGACACGGCCGAAGGCGGCGCGCGACAGCACGAAGGCGTTCCAGCCCTCGATCGAGCCCTCGATCGGTGCCAGCGCCCGGCCGGCGATGATCGAGGCCGCGATCACCATGCCGCCGGTGATCTGCCCGTCGATGGCGAGATAGGCGCCCCAGCCCAGCATCGCGACCTGTGTCAGCAGGCGGATCCCGCGCGAGATCGAGGCCGAGACGATGTTGCGGTCCTGCGCGCGGACCTGCGCGGTCAGCGAGGCGGCGGTGTCGCGGCCCCAGATCCGCACCGCTTCAGGCACCATCGCCATCGCGTTGATCACCTGGCTGTTGCGGGCCATCGAGTCGAGGTGCTGATTGGCGCGCCCCTGAGCGAGATTGGCCTCGGCGAAGGGCGCCTCGGTGAGCCGTTGGTTGATCAGCGCGATCACGAAGAGCGCCAGCGCCACCACCACCACGATGGTGCCTAGGTGGGGGTGGATGAAGTAGATGACGAGGATCAGCAGCGGCACGAAGGGCACGTCGAGAAAGGCGATCAGCGTGCCCGAAACCAGAAAGCTGCGCATCTGCTGCAGATCGCCGAGGGTCTGGTATTCGCGGCCCGTGCCGTGCAGCGAGGCGTGCGCCGCCGCGCTCAGGACCGGCGCGCCGAGTTGCGCGGCCACCTCCACCGCGGTGCGCATCAGCATGAAGCGGCGGACCGCGTCGAACACCGCCTGCAGGATCAGCGCGCCGCCGATCACCACCGTCAGCATGATCAGCGTGTCGACCGAGCGGCTGGTCAGCACCCGGTCGGAAATCTGGAAGAGATAGATCGGGATGGCGAGGATCAGCAGGTTGGTGGCGCAGGTCAGCACCATGACATAGGCCATGTTGTGACGCACGGCTGCGAGGCCGCGCTTCAGGCTCGCGGCGTTGTCCTCGGCGATGGCGCGCTTGTGGAACGCCCGCCCCGAGGCCCCGCCCGGCGGGCCGTCGCCACCGCCGCCTCCCCCGGACCCGCCACCGCGTTTGCCCGGGCCGCGCCCCCCAGCATCCGGACGCGGAGCAGCCGCCTCGTCGCGGTCCCTGCGCCGGATCGGGGCGTCGGCATCGGTGTCCAGCGTGACGCCGAAGGGTTGGGTGGGCGCAGCCTCGCGCGTGCGGGCCGGTGCAGGGCCGCGATCGCTTCGGGTGTCGTCGCTCCGCCCCGTGCCGGCCGGCGGATCGTCCGGGCTCCGTGCCGCTTCCGCCCTTTCGGTTGCCGCAGCATGTGTTGGCTCCGGGGGCTCTGCGGGCGTCGCCAGCCGGGCTCCACAGGGTGCGGCCGCTTCCCCTGTCGGCGCTATCGGCGGGATGCGGCCGCCCCCCTCTGCTGCCAGTGATGTTGCGGCACCCGGCCCTCCGGGCTCTCCGCCGTCCTGCCCGACCGCAGGACCCACCCGGGCGGTGGCCTCGTCTGCCGATCGAGAGTGCGGCGTCGGTGGAAGGAGGGACGCCTGTGCCGCGGCCTGCGTCGGCCCGTGTGTCACAGCTTCCGACTGCCCGTCGGCCATGGGCGTCGCCCTGACAGCGGTGGATGGCACCGCCTCGTCCGCCGCCCGCCCTGGCCGATTGCCGGACGCGGCCACGTCGGAAACCGGTACAGGGGTCTGGCCGGGCGCAGGTGTTGCGGGATCGGCCCCGCCGCGCAGGGGGACACGGCCCACCGTGCCGAGAAGCCGTGGCGGCCCGACCGCACCGGGCGGAAGATCCAGACTGTCCTTCACGACCCCGTCCCCCGCATCGTCAGGCGAGCATGCCCTGCATCACATCCAGGCTGCCGGGCTGGTCGGCCGCCTGCAGCCCCGCGGCCTTGGCCAGATCCGTCTGCGCCGGGTCCGGCCCGATCATGTCCTCGGCGAGGAAGGCCACCGCCTCGCTGGCCAGCGCGCTCATCCCGACGCCGGTGGGCGGGGCATCGGTGTCGATCAGCTCGGCCTGATAGATCAGCGCCTCGCTGTAGACGCTGCCGCCCACCATCACCTCGGAGTCCACGCCGCGGTCGTCGATCCGCGCGATGTTCGCCACGACATTCGAGCCGGTGACCACCTCGACCGGGCCGTGCAGACCGGCGAGGAATTCCTCCAGCGCCATGTGGATCTGATCTGAATCGCCGAGATGGATACGCTGCTCGATGACGTTGAGCTTAATCAGGTTGCCGGTGACATGCAGTGCCGCCAGCGCCTCCTTGCCCTCGAAGCGGGCGTCCCGCGCGGCGCTCGCGGCCAGCGCCTTCCCCTCCTGGAGGTCATCGAGCGCGGCGGCGAAGGTGGCGTCGAGTTCGGTGCGGGTATCGATGCCGGTCTGCTTCACCTCGGCGCGGTTGAACAGCAGGTTGTCGCCGGCCGAGACCTCGGCGTCCGCCGGCAGCACGCCGCCGAGGCTGTCGACGTCATAAAGGACCGCGACCTGGTCGATCACGTTGGCCGAGATCATGCTGCCGCCCACCAGCACGAGATCAGGTTGCGGGCCAATCTCGCGCAGCGCGACAAGATTCTCGACGCGGTTGTCGCCCAGCCCGAAATACGTGGCCTCCGCGGTGAAGGTCACCTCGGCGCGGTCGTGGTCGGTGATGAAGCTCGTCTGGGTGATCCAGTTCACCGCGAAGAGGTCTCCCTCCACGGTCTTGACCGACCAGGCTTGCGGCAGGCCCATGGCCTGGGCCGGGGCGCCTTCCGGGGCCGAGCTTTCCAGCGTGATCTGCGCGGCGTTCATGGTGGTGGAGGCGGCCGGCTGAATGCCCGCCGGCAGGCTGGCCGACTGCTTGAGCACGGCCACCTGGCTGATTGCGAAGACCTCGACGACATCGCCCGCCACCGCGATCACCGGCGCGTCGATCCACGACAGGGTGATGTCGACCGCGTTGATCGCCACGTTGCCACCGGTGACGACGCCGTGGCCTTCGAGGCCCTCGTGCCTATCGTGGCCAATCGGCAGCGGCAGCGCCTCGGGCTCCAGCCCGTCGCGGTCGCCCACCAGGTCCGACAGGACGAGAACGTCGGGCTTGGGTGCGTCGGCCTCCTCCTCCTCCTCGTCTTCCTCTGGGGCTTCGGGGTCGGTCGCCTCCTCCGGATCACTATGATGGGCCGGCAGAAGCGCCGCCAGATCGGGCAGATCCGTCTCGACGGCCGTGCCGTCCACGACAGCCGTGCCCACCGCCGCCTCTCCGCGCAGGACCACCCCAGCGCCCGCCTCGGGCGGTGCGACATCGGCAAGCGCCTCGGCGAAGGCCACCGCCTCCTCGGCCGTGGGCACCAGGCTCAGGGCCGGGCCATCGGGGCCGAATGCAGACATGGCCTCGCCGGTCTCTGCCAGCGCGAGCAAGGCGGCGAAGTGATACTGTGGAGCCACGAAACCATGGGGCGCAATATCGCCCAACACGTCGTCGTCGCGCAGCAGCGCCACCTGGTTGATCATCACCACGAAGGACCAGGGCAATGGCGGCGGCACGGAAAAAGCCCAGGTCAGGCCAGGCCAGTCGACGCCAGCGGGCGGCCCGGTCTCGGGACTGTAGGACGCAAGGACCGGCGGCTCCAGAGGTCGCTCGACCGGTTCCGGCCGCGTCAGCGGCGGCAGCGGCAGGCCGGCCGGCCCATCGCCGAAGGAGAGGTAGACGAGTTCCGGATTGAAGCCCTTCAGCGCGAAGGGCGCCTCGTAGGCACGCTCGCTCTCCTCGGTCTCGGGGGTGTCGCGGTCTTCGGACTTCAGCCGGAAGGCGTCGTATTCGGTGCGGAGGCGGAGCCCCTCGACATCGAGGTGGAAGACCCCGATGAAATGGGCGATCTCCTCGGTAACCCGGTCCCACGCCATCGCCACCCCCCGGTCGATGCGACGCCGGGGCCGCGGTGGCGGCCCCGGCGCAGGTCGTCAGCCCTCAGCCGAGATCGTCGCCGCCGACGAAGGAGCTGGTGAGACCGCCGCCGACCACCGTCATGTCGACGGAGTTGCTGAGCACGTTGGCGCCCTGCACGACGTTCATGTTGAACGCCGAGGTCGAGATCGCCGAGGCCGCCGAGGCGAAGCTTTCCCCGCTGACCATGCCGTTCTCGCCGTTGCCCGAGCCCCAGGAGCCCAGGTCGCCGCCCATGCCGCCGTCGCCGTTGGTGGCGGTGCCGCCGGCGCCGCCGGTGCCCGCGCCGCCGGTGCTGCCGCCGACCATGGCCTCGCCGCCATAGGCATAGCCGGTGTCGCCGCCCATGGCGGTGGCGTCGCCGCCATCGCCGCCGGTGCCACCCGTGGCATCGACCGAGCCGGTGCCGGTCACGGCGTTGTCGGCCGAGGCGTCGGAGGTGCCGGCGCCGCCGTAGCCCGCCACGGCCTCGGCCATGCTGTCGGCCGTGCCGTCGATGTCGGACATGGCGAAGAGCTCGCCGAGCCCGCCGAAGCCGCCATTGGCCTCGGAGCTGCCGATGCCGTCACCGGCCGCGTCGGAGCTCGACCCGGCGCTGTTCGCGGCATAGCCGCCCGTCGCGCCGCCGCCGGTGCCGGTGCCGGTCGCGCCGACGTCGGTCCCGCTGTCGGCGGCCGTGCTGCCACCCGCGCCGCCGGTGCCATCGCCGGTGCCGGTGGCCGCGGCGTCCGCCCCGGCATCGCCGGAATTGCCGGCGCCTTCGCCGCCTTCACCGCCGGTGCCGGTGCCAATGCCGCCAGGGCCTCCGCTTGCAGTTCCGTCGCCCGACGTCGCCTCGGAATTGGCCTCGGCGGTTTCGTCACCATCTCCGAACAGGCCGCCGAGGTCGAAGTCGAGGCCGCCGCCACCGATGTTCGCGGCGCTGTCGGCAGTGCTGTCACCCGTGCTGGCGTCACCGCCATCGCCGCCGGTGCCGGTGCCGGTGCCGCCGGCCCCGCCCTTGCCGAAGGCATCGGTCTCGGAGTCGGCCGCGCTCTTGGCCAGACCGGCCCCGAGCCCGGCGCCACCATCGGCGCCATCGGCGTCGCTGGAGGACTTGCCGAGCGAGAGCGCCGTGCCGTCTCCGTCGGCGCTGGCCTTGCCGCCGTCACCGTCGGCATCGGCGTCGGACTTGGAGAGGCCGAGGCCGAGGCCCGCACCGATCGAGTGCGCACCGCCGCCGTCGCCGCCGCTGGCGTCTCCAGTCTCGAGATCGCTGTAGCCGTCGACGTAGGCGTCGGAATAGGCATCGGCATCGCCGCCGTCGCCACCGTCAGCTTCGCTGTCGGCCTTCGCCGAGCCCATCGCCATGCTCTTGCCGTCGGCGTCGGTGTGGGCGCCACCGCCTTCGCCGCCCTCGGCATCCGCATGGCCGCCGTCGCCGCTGGCGCCGCCCTTGGCCATCGACATGCCGCCCATGGCGCCACCGCCGTCACCGGAGCCGCCATGGGCCGCCGCATCGCCACCGCCGGCCGCGCCATGGGACGCGGCGTTGATCCCGTCGCCGGCCGTGGCCGCGCCGCCCTGGGCGGTCAGGTTCTGCTGGAAGGACTCGTTGTTCTGGACCTGTGGATTGACCAGCTTGTCGTTGTCGTGAAGCACGTTCGACTGGTTGATCGCGAAGGCGTTGCTGTTGCCGTCGCCGAAAGTGACGTTGTCGACCGAGGCATCGTCACCCGGGTTATAGCGCAGATCGCCCTGGGCGCCGAACACGTCACCCATCGACGAGCCATTGTTTAGATCGACGTCGATGAAGTCGTTGTCCTGCCACGGCAGTTCGTCATTGCCGATGTCGATGGCGATGTCGACGGTGCTGTTGCCAGAGTCAGCGATGAACTGGTCCTGCTCCTGACCCTGGCCTTGATCCTGACCCTGGCCTTGATCCTGCCCCTGGCCCTGATCTTGGCCCTGGCCCTGCTCCTGGCCCTGGCCTTGATCCTGCCCCTGGCCCTGTTCGTTCGAGGTCTCCTGCTGCTGCTGCTGCTGCTGGGCCTGCAGGTCGATCTCGGCCTGTTCGATGTTCAACTCCTCGATCGAGGCTTCGATGTCGCCGACGCTCACCTCGCCGGCCTGGATCTGCCAATTGCTGTTGTTGTTGCGGTTCAAAGCCATTTCCGTTCTCCTGGCTGTGCCCACGGGATCGCCAGTCCATCCAAGGGCGACATTCCGGGGCTTTCGCGTTTCGGATTCTCAATTGACCGGAAAGAAACGCCGTGACGTTTTGGTCTTCCCGATCACACGCGTTTCCTCTCTGCGGCCACCACCTCCCTTCAGCTGTGCGCGGCGACATCGGCGTCGTCACTGCCGATGCGCGACGAATTCATGTCACTTCTGCCCGTCAAACCGGCGCCCCGAGGGCGTCAATGCCTGCCAGACGGGCATGATGACAATCTGGCAGCCGTGCCTTGCAGTGAGAAGCTGGACAGAGGAGCAGGCCAGGGCGGGCCGTCAAAGCCCTAAGCGAGCAACACATTCCGCTTTCGAAATCGCCTTGAGCTCGCCGCAGAAGCGGCGAATCGGCCTTGCAGCCTGCTAAAACGATCAGGCGCAGCGGCGAAGCCGAATGCTGGCGATAGCTGGCAGGGGCCAATACAACCCCCGGTGGATGCTGGATTTGCAGTCGAAATTCCAGTAACTTGCGCACAACTTCCGGGCTCGAAAACGGAAGCGCCTTGCCAACATCCTATCCGAAAGATCAGTGCACAGGCATGCCGGTTTGTGCTAATATGTTGTCATTGGGGAAAAGTCAGCGCAATTTTCGTTTGTGGAGCGGGGACGGTCATGTTGCAAACACCACGCGCAGAGTCTGCGATCGGGCAGATTGTGCCTGCGCATCCCGGATGCTTGATTTTCATCGGAAGCCGGCTCGTCTTTTCCGACTGGATCCTGCGTGTTGCCAGCGAGGAAACGGGCGACATGCCGGTTCATCGCATGGAGAAACCGGATCCGGCGCGCCTTCGGGAATTGACCGGGCGTGAAGGCTTGCGGGTCGCGTTCATCGACGAGTCCTTTGTCGACGAGCTCTTGGTGCGCCTTGATGCGTCCGATCGTGCGTTTTCGAAACTGCGCTGGGTGCTGGCCTATCGCACGCCTGCTTCAGCGCGGCGCATTTTTGCCTTGCGCGAGAGCCGGCCTTCGGTTCGATCGCTGTTTTTCCTGCCGATGAATGCGCCGATCGATTCCTGGGTGCCGATGCTGAAGCTGATCCTCGCGGGTGATTTCTTCGTGACAGGAGATCTCGCCTGCGACCTCTGCACCGCTGACCCCAGGGAGGCGTCCGCGCTCCGGGACGCCGGCGCAGAGGACGGCCCCGCGCTGACCCCGCGGGAGCGACAGGTGCTCGCACTGGTGGCCGAGGGCAAGCGGAACAAGTGCATCGCTTTCGCCCTCGAGGTCTCCGAGCACACGGTGAAGCTGCATCTGCACAACGCCATCGCCAAGATCGGCGTGCGCAACCGGACCGAGGCCGCGGCGTGGTACCTCACCAGCGGTGTGGCATCCCATGGCTGAGCCGCAGCCGGCCGCCTCGCCAGATCCCTTGGCGGCGGGGCGGTTCGACGAGGCGCTGCTGCTCGTGGGGCGGCTGAACTATTCCTGGACCAATACCGAAAGCCTTCTGATCCACCTGATCGCGGGGCTCGCTGGCACCGGCAAGGACGCTGCCGTGATCATCTTCCTGACCCTCAACACCACCCGGGCGCGGCTCGATCTGGTGGAAAGACTGGCCAAGATGCCGGGGCGTGCGGACGACGAGCGCAAGGCCATCCTTGTAATCACCGGCCGCCTCGCCCGCTTGGCCGGGATGCGGAACCGCTACAATCACTGCATCTACGCCTTCGACCCGGAGGGCGGCCCGGTGCGTACCATCCAGATGCGCATCGCCGCCCGCCGCGACGAGATCCGCGTCGGCCGCTCCACCCTGCTGGATGCAGCTGCGCTCGAGGAGATCCTGCGCGCCATCGAAGCACTGGAAGCGCTGAACCGCGACATCTGGGCCACCGTCCTGGCGCGTGGCTACCCGTTCTGAGGACGACCACCGCCAACACGCAGGCGCCGGTACGGACCGCCGAGGCCATGCGCTGCTGCCTGAGGGCACCGGGAGTGCTCCCATGTCTGGCCGATCTCCCGCGAGTTGTGGTGGATCAGGTTGACCCAATCGGTCGATTTCCCCTTCGAACTCGAACCGATGGCGCCGTCATGCCTCAATCCTTGCCATTGTGGGCCGCCCGTAGCGGTTACCAACCCGTAAC
>PUNI01000206.1 GCA_003551745.1 Paracoccaceae bacterium
AAGGTGGTGTGCGATGGTTGCCCATCTGCATTTAACTGCTTGTCTGGAAATGTTGATGATGGTGCTGCCATAGAAGACGATTTAGAAAAGCGTAGAGCCAAGCGAGTTGAGGAAGCGATAGCCTACTTGGAAGAAGTCGAAAAGAAGGAGTTAGCCGTTAAGATTAAGCAAACAGAAAGACGGCTTGGTGGATTTTGGTGGGAAATAAGAAGAGGCCTTGTAGTTTGTGCTAGGTTTGGTGGCACAATATGGAAGTTGTCAGATACAGACAAGAAGGCTATTCTTAGTAATAGTTGGGATACAGAAAAAACCAAAGTAATAAAAGCAACACTAGATAAAAGAGGCATAGACCTATCTAGTGCAGTTGAGGTGTTGAAATGGAAATTATCTTTGCTCTAGGCATAACACTCATAATCATTGGGTGGCTGTGCAGTAGGAATAAATGAAAAATAGCTACCGAACACTAAGTGGTGCCGTGCTAAAGAGGAAATACCTTATCGAGTCTGGCGAGTTTCAAGACGGCGAAATTAAGATAGCTAGACTGGAGATTTTGCCTGACTGAGGGCTTGACAAACGCTGAGGCTTATGCTATACTATGAGCATGATTGGGAAAGTGAACCTAGTTAAGTGCAACGAGTGTGGGTGGAGAGGTGCCGAAAGTGCGATGAAGAAGGGCTACGAGTTGGTAGCGCCAGATGAGGTATCGCCTATTGATAGATGCCCAGCCTGTAACGCTAAAGAAGATGATTGCACATGGTACGAGTTAAAGGAGTGTAATGAAGCCAATAACTAGATTGAGAATTGGGTTGCTTCTTAGTTTTACATCAGGTGCGTTGCTAGCACTGCCACTTCTTCTCAATTTCTCAAGATTATCGGCTGCACTTCTTCTCTTTGGTTGTATGGTGTTGATTGCCTACAGTACGGGCATTACTTTTGGAACATTAAAGGAGAAAGACGATGGAACTAAAGTGTGATAAATGTGGCAAGATTGACCGTGTTCTGGTAGACGGCTACTCAGTTGGTGATAGACTCCTTGAAGGGGTTATGTTTGAGGTAGCTGATAGCGATGGCCACCCTGTTGCTGTTGGAGTAACTGAGAGGTATCAAGCCTACTTTGAAACACTTAACAGAGAGTATTGGTTTAGTCTAATTGAAGACTTCTGCCAAGACTTAGATGTAGCGGAGTGTCCAAAATGTGGTGATGAAGTACCAGTTTGGGGCCATGATAAACAACCAGCAGGAAACAAGATAAAGCTATTTTCTTTTAGTGATATTATCAAGGAGGCACATGGAAAGAGCAATCTTTAAGGGCAATATCTCATTAGGGCCACTGTTGGTGCCTATGAGGATTGTCAAAGCAACATCAAGCCACGACCTACCATTTCACGAATACCATGCCGATGACATGGGTAGAGTAGGACGGTCTAAGCCGTGTAAGAGTTGTGGTAAGGTACTAACTGAAGCCGACATAGTGAAGGGTATGGAACCCTCAAAAGGCACAGTTCTAACCTTTACCAAAGAGGAACTTGCCTCATTACCTGTTAAGTCCACAAAAAGCATAGTCATAGATAGGTTTGTTGATGCCAAAGAACTCAATCCAATCATGTTTGACAATGCCTACTATGTACTTCCAGATGAAAAACTTGGGCTTCAGGCTTTTGAGTTGCTTGTTAAGTGCCTCAAGCTAGAGAAGAAGGTAGCTATTGGCAAGGTTGCTCTGAGGCAGAGGGAGAACATTTGCGCCATAGCACCACATGGAAATGGGTTGGTGCTTAACACAATGCACTACGAAGATGAAATCAGGAAAATGCCTCAAGTAGAGAAGGGAGTGGCACCAGATGAGGACTATGCTGATGTTGTTCGTAAGTTTATGCAGAAACTAACTAAGCCATTCGATTACTCTGCATATACTGACGAATACACAAGTGCGTTGCAGGATTTGGTCGATGCCAAACTAGACGGTAAGACCATATCTGTAACTGAGGAAAAACAAGAAGTGCAGTCGTTAGAAGATGCCTTAGCTGCGATGGCTAGCGAGATAACAGTTGTTGAGTGTTAGGCCAGTAGGTTATTGGGGTGTTAATTCTATCACTAACAACTCGGACTAAGACGGCTTGCTTAGGAATAATACACTGGCCAAGTAGGTGTGGGCAGAGTAGTATGCGGTTGCAAGTAAGTACAAGACTGACTGCTCTGCCCACACGAATGGAATAAAATGAAAGTGAAGAATATGAAAAAGTTTTTACCGATAATCACAATGATACTGGCTGCGTCAGCAGGTTTAACAGCGATTGTTATGCTGGCGTGGAACTTCTTTCTTGTACCTGCCGTAGGAGTTTCAGAAATCCCCTTTTGGATGGCTGCTATTGGGTGGGTGCTACTTGGTGCCTTCCTCAGTATATTCGCATGGTTAAAGGCACTCATAAGCTTCGTTACCTTGTCAATAAGCCTAGCAATAGCAAAAAAGAAAGTGCAAAAAACTACTGCTGATGCTCAGGCTGAGTTGATAAAGCATTTCAGTATGTTTGAGCAGGAGAAAAGAAATGAATGATGATACTGCCGAAATAGTCAGCTTGGCTGCCAATTTCAGACGAGAAGTAAGAAACAAGCTAGCCGAGCATGGGTTCATGTCTAATCCGTGCTTTACCGATGCCGAGATACTTAAAGGTATCGACAAGGTGGCTACCAACATCAACGATGAAATGTACAAGGCATTAAAGATGTGGCAGACTGTATGGCGCACCTATGCAGAAGGAAAGTCAACTAAGGAGCCGATAGATAAAGCATGGAAAGCCACTGCACAAGCTATTGGTCTAGCCTAGGATGCGTGCCCAGCTTGTAAAGAAGCTGAGCCAGAATTACACTTTAAGAAAAAGGAGAAAGCGATGAAGTACAAAGTTACATTTGCAGCCGTTCCAGAGAAGACCATTGAAGTAGAAGCCGATGATGCAGAGGATGCGGGGTATTGGGCCGAGGACGAATATACTGAGGAACCTCTGCCTGAGATACTATCTATTGTTAAAGTTGAGGAGAATGGGCAGGCGTCGGAGACGGGGAGCCGAGCCAGTCTGTAAAACTGGTGCCTTCGGGCTAAGCAGGTTCAAATCCTGTCCTGCCCACCAATAAAATGAACGAAGAAGATATTAGCCTTTGCATAAGTTGTACTTTTAGCGGTTATTGTGCTGAAATGACAGATAATCTTGTGGCATATGAATGTGATGCATATAGCCCAGAGGAGCCTAATGGAAGAATTACCAAAGATAACTAATAGCCAAATAGCAAAAACTACTGAGGAAATACAGGCTCATGTTGATGATGGTACACTTGTGCAATGGCTTGACGAGAAGTTGAAGGCTCTTTCTAAGGAAAATCCTTTACTCTATAAGTACCTTATGGAACATACTCAAAGGTTTGCTATGGGTGCTGTAATGGTAAAAGACCCACAATCTATTGCCATTAGTTTGACACTAGAGCATCTTCTACTCTTATCCTTGATAGGCGACTCATACAAAGAAAACAAGGAAATGGCGAACTTTTCAGACCTTATGACAAATTGGTTTGGTGATGGTATTAAGGGGCTTAACGAGTTTGATAAAGAAGAAGAGGAATGAGCCAATTCACAGAGGTAATAAAAGGAAGCACCAACTTTGGCCAGTATGCTTCTAAGAAGCCAAGGATTATGGAAATGCTGTTAGAAGTAGATAAGAGAATACCTTGGCAGAGGCATCTAACGCAAAGTATGCTAAAGCAAATAAGGATTAAAGGAAGGTTAAGTGCCAAGCAAGAAAGTTTAATTACAAGCCTATACATAGATAGTTGCGTAGTGTCTGATGCCGAGATACAGCGGCAAATCGAGTGCAGAAAGCTTTGTGGTCGGCTAAAAGGTTGTCGGTTAGGGCGACTGGATAGGTTTATCACCAGCGTTTGGCTTCAGACCTACCAAAAGAGGTTCTCGCCAGCTCAAATGAGGGCAATAAACAACATAGCCGAGAAATGCCAAGACAAACTGGACGATGTTCCAGAGTTACCGCCAGACGCATGGGATGCCGACTGCTGGGGGTTGACAAACACATAGGCATGTGCTACCATAAGGGTACAATGAAGAAAAGGAGAAAGATAGCCTAATGGACGACATAAAGACTTTGGAGTTACTACTAACGGAGTGCGTGAATGAGAGACTAACGCCTCTTGTGTGGGGAAAGCACGGAATAGGCAAGTCTCAGATTATCCGTAGTATCTTTGAGAAACAAGGATATGAGGTAATTGACTTGAGACTGGGCCAGCTTGAGGTTGGAGACCTAATCGGAGTGCCAGCACAGGAGTTTTACTGCTCTGTATGTGAAACTAAGTATGGCTTCAGCGTAAGAGAGTCATACTGTCCTATATGTGCCCAAGAGGACAAAAAGATACCGATTTCTGGTAGGACAATCTGGTTGGCTCCTAGTTGGTTTCCTCAGAATGGTGAGAAAAGGCTCATCTTCTTTGATGAGTTGAACCGAGGTAGGCTTGATGTCCAGCAGGCTACTTTTCAGATTGTACTAGACCGAAGAATACACACGCACAAGATACCTGACAACTGCGGCATTGTGTGTGCTTGTAACCCTAGTGGTGGAGATTACTTTGTAGAGGAACTTGACCCTGCCTTGCTGGATAGGTTCATCAACATCAAGTGGAACTTGGAAACTAGGCAGTGGATAAGGTGGGCAAGAGAGAATAGCATTGCATCTGAAATCATAGACTTTATCACTCTTGACCACAAACAGCTGGGCAACGAACCTATAAAGATAGAGATTGATGTTCAGCCATCTCCTAGGTCTTATGAGTTTCTCAGTAAGCTAATCAAGAAACTGCCAAAGAGACACTCACTTTGGAGTGAGGTAGCAACTTGTATCATTGGGGAATCGGCGGCGATTCAGTTTATGACCTCACTCAAGGCAGATGTCGAGAAACCTGTTAAGGCTACCGATATATTCAATAACTGGACAAAGGTAAAGAAGCGAATACAGCAACAGGTTAACGCCGAAGAGGGTGATGTAAGACATGACCTACTGAAAGAAACCTTTGATGATGTGTACGATGCCCTCAAGGACGGTAAGAGCAAGAAGCTGAGTGATGAACAGTTGGAGAATGTGGGGCACTTCCTGCTGATGATACCCGAAGACTTGAGTTTCGGCGCACTCAAAGACCTTGCACCTTTACAGGACATTAACGAACGATTGCTCACTGGCCCGCTTAGCAAACAGCTATTCGATATTCTCAAGAAGGCCAGAAAGGACGACATGAGATAATGAGCATGAGTATAACGATGTGCCCAAAGTGTAAGAAATTGATGACCATAAACAATTTGCGGTTATCAACAGCGAACTTCAACTCTGGCTGTCCTGCATCTTATGATGCAGAGGCACTGACAATAAGGAAACAGCTAAGGCTCGATTCGAACGATGAGTTGAATTCGCTTGGTGTACGGAGCATAAACCATGAGTGAAGTGCCACTGTGGTTGTGGATTATGTTGGGGATTTCTGGAGCCCTACTGATAGTATTTATAATCTTGACTAGGCGCATCAGAAACAAAATCAAGCAAATCAACGAACTACTTAGGGGAGAGGGAGCCGTGTGCCGAGTATGTGGACATCTACATTATTCGTGGTTCACAGACAAAGAAGGCAACATCTGCGATTGGTGCTTAATAGGCATCCCTTGCCCTGATGAAGGTGATGGGGGCAAAGTAAAGTACAATTAGGAGATTGGAATGAGTAGCGAGTATGTAGGCATCGAAAGGGAAATCATAGAACTTATCCTGCAAAGAAAGTTCTTCTATGGGCACTTCTTGCAGCAGTTCAAGAGGCACAATGTGGACAGCAAGGGAGTCAATTCTCTGGCTGGGCAGGTAGTGAAGACTATGGCTGTAAATATAACATCAGACATGAAGCCAAATCTTTACATAAACACGAACTTCTACAATTCTGGGGATTATGACCCAGATAATCCTAGTGCCCAGACTTGGGGGCTTACTCAAGAAGAGAAGCTAACGATTTTGGAACATGAAATCCTGCATATCCTAAACAAACACATTGTTCGTCTTGAAAATAGGGATGGCTATGTTTGGAATCTAGCAACAGACCTCGCAATAAACCAGTTTCTCAAGTCTCTACCAAATGGCGGCATATGTCCTGATTGTGGGATATTCGTGCGGCTGATTAACGGTACATTCCAAAAGGCTTGTCCTCTGTGTAAGAAAGAACTTGACCCAAAGGTGCACAAGTTTCAGGCTCTTGACATAAAAGACTTCAAGATAGACGAGCCAATTCATCTGGATGCAAACAACCCATCAGAAACCTACTATGACATACTTTGGAAGAAGATGCCTAAGCAGGTCATTATGATAGGTCGTGGTATCACTGGCGAGAGGGAAAACGAAGCTAGGGATGGTTTAAAGGATAGCGGTGATGGCGAAGGAGAGGGTGAAGGCAAGGACGGTCAAGGTGATGGACAAGGCAAAGGACGAAGTGGGCAAGGAGACTCACAGCGTGGAGTTGGTGCTGGTGTAGTTGATATTGATGGTGTCAAAGTGCCTATTGTATGGGATAACCATGAGGCTTGGAAAGCTGGAACAGACAATAAGGAGATGGCGCACCACAAAATCAAGGACATGGTATCAAACACCATGCACCGAGTTAATCAGAAGTCTCAAGGCTACCTGCCAGACCACTTAAGAAAGCTAATTGACGAAGTGCTTGCCCACAAGACTGTTAATTGGAAGTCTGAACTACGAAAGTTTGTGGGTTATGAGGAATTCGCAGCCTTTATATCAAGCAGAAAGAGGCTTAACAGAAGATTTCCTATTGTTCAGCCCGGTTACATTGTTCAGAGAAAGGCCCATTTTGTGGTTGCGGTTGACAGTTCTGGCTCAATCAGCGATGATGAGTTCGGAAAGTTCTTCAAGGAAATAAGTCTAATGCACGCAGCCAAGGTTTCTGTAACCTATGTTGAGTGTGATGCCGATATTCAGCTGGTAGAGGAATACAAACGGAAACCGAATAAGAAGAAGCACCAACGGATTGGATATGGTGGTACAGCCTTTAGGCCAGTGTTCAAGTTTGTAAAGAATAAATACTACAAGAATGACCGAGGACAAGAGTTTAGACTCAAGAAAAAGGTAGATGGTTTAATCTACTTAACAGACGGCTACGGTTCGTTCCCTAATCAAAAGGATATAATCTGCCCAGTGATTTGGGTATTTACACCAAACCATTCTGACTATGGATGTACTGTCGGCAAGAAAATAGTGATGGATAAGGACTGATGAAAGAGAAAACTAAAATAGTTCACTCAAGCTGGCAAGTTTGTACATATAGAAATAGTGGCTCCTCACATAAAGAAAGAAAACTACGGTGGTAGCCTTGGTGTATTTATTACATCCGACGAACTTGGAAAAGTTCTGAAAAATTTTCTAGCCAAAAATTGAGATAATGAAACCAATAGAAATAAAAAACAAGAAGGGTGAGTTTCTTTATGTTGGCCCAGACACTAGGCAAGGGGAGTATGTGAACATTCCCGCATCTAGGCTGCCTAAATGGAGAGTTTGCGGCACAAAGTATCTAACAATAAATGGAAGAAGATGTTCGGGATTTGTTTCTGATAGGATTGTAAACTCTAAATCATATCATATTGTCTGTATAAGAGTTCTTGATGAGCCAACTGTCATTAAGATAGGAAGAGAAGAAAGGTCAGCAGAAACAAAGGCACTTAAGTTTTGTAAGTCTGGGGACTGGAAAACATTTCTACTTGATATTACAAATCGTGATAGATATGACCCATTTATTCTGCATCTGATGAGAAAGTTAAATCAACTGCCGTTAAAGTTGGTTAAGGATTGCGATAATTGCCCAGACAAGTTTATTTGTTGGACAAGGAAATAATATGTTAGGTGGATTTACTATTCCGTCCAAAGGCCAGAAGCCTGTGAGGCCAAAGGTGGCCCACAGAATCGGACGCTGTGCCAACTGCGGTTGGGTACACAGAGAGATTCGCCGAGTCAGAGTTTCAGAGGGCAAAAACGCCATAATAAAGGCTATGTGCGTTGATTGTATCAAGGAACAGCCAGTCTATGTCTTGTGCGACCTGTGCGGCAATAAGAAATGCGATAATCTATATCCTGTATCAGTAGCACGAAAAGTTTTTGGTGATGGACATAGTTGTAACTTGTTCTTACATCTATGTGTTGAATGTAGACAAATACCGCACAAAGATGTGCTGGAAAGATTGAACGTGCCAAATATGTGTGATTCTTGTAAAGACAGATTTAAGTGCTTTACAGAGAAGTACGAAAAGCCACTTCCATCAGAACAGGGAAGCGGCGTGCTAGATGGTAAGCGTACTTTCTTTCACAAAAGAATGAACATAGATAAGTTTATGAGAGGCAGATTTGGATAAAACTACTCATATAAACAGGAAATTGAGGTCATTTATTAGGGAAGTACGTAACAGGCCAAAACTTCCTAAAAGAGACATCAGAAGATTAGCCTATCATGCCTGGATTATAGGCTACATTGATAGAGTAGATTATGTTGAACCCATAAGTATGTGGAAGTTTTTGAGACAATTAGTTAGAAATGAGAAATTGATGTTCGATAAAGAAGGATACCCAACAGAAGAAGCCTTAGAAGTATTCTCTCAGTGGAGAGTACCAGATGGTGATATACATGCCTCAGCAAAAACCGTGTTTGAGTATGTTAAAAGTCTGTGGCAGTATGAAGAATATGTAGATATACTATATCCGTGCCCAAGAATGGAAAAACCAGTTGTGGTTGTTGAGTTACATACTCTTGGATGGTCAGGCAACGAAGATATAGTTGAAGAACTACGAAAAACATGGTTCTGGTATCTGTACTGGCAGAAATCTGAAAGAGGAGGGCACTATCGGTTTGAGATACCGCTAGAGATTTGGAATAGATGAATACTAATGATATTGGGCAATACTTCATAAGAAGGGACAAAGACGACGCCATTCCTGACGTTTGGATGATGGTAAGTTCCTGTGAACTGCCTACTGTTACACTAGAAAATGTTAGGACTGGAGAAAAAATTGAAGGGGCAATAGGTTGTCTTCTTCTTCAGCCTTTTGTTAAACTTGTTCCCGAAGATAGGAGTGTAGATGGAAAGAAATAAATCAAGTTGGATTATGCCTTTGGTGAGAATTATGTGGTTAGACCTTTCTCAAGAAGAAAGAGAAGAAGTAACCATGACTATTCAGAAGTGCTTAGATGATAGCCTTGATGAGATGATAGAGGCAAAACAAACATCGACAACGACAAGAGATATTGGACTTACCAAATATGGAAGAACAGCGGCAGAACAAAGAGAAAATAGTGCCAATGTCAATTTGCACTAGCTGTGATGTGCCTTGGATAAGGTGCAAAGACTTAAAGCATAGAAGCATCTCTTGCCATTTTCATCATAAGGCAGGTTTTCTTGATGTTTGTAAGGATTGTAGGTTTAGATTTGCCTGTGCCACAAGTAGAGGTATCAGGATGACTACAAAAGAAAAGCAGGATTTCTTCCACAATGTGAGGGACAAGTAGATGATTTGGCAAGACATAGCATTTATGGCAGGTGGGATTGTATTTATACCATCATTACTATTTTGTATCTATAACAGAAACAAACCACCTATTCGGACAAGCCTACCAACAGGGATAGTATTAGCAGTGTTCTCAATCTGCTACGCAACATTAGGTTTGTGGCTAGCGTTTGTTGCAACAC